>NZ_JAUBTS010000037.1:0-68657 GCF_036705105.1 Microcoleus sp. B9-D4 | reverse complement strand
TCTGCTCCATCAAAAACGGGTTCATTCGACATCCGCAACCATCTTGACAAACTAGAACCCGGCACAGCTAAGAATTTTTACACTTGCCCCGTCTGTCAAGGGCGCAGGTTAGGGGTCAAACCAAAAACTGGTGCGTTTCAATGCTGGACGAACGCTTGCTCAACCGCTGACATCCGGGAAGCTATTCGACCACTGGCTGAATTTTTAGCAGAGTGTGAGGAAGAAAAGCTCAAGCAACAGGTAAGTAAACCACAGGCATCGAAACCAACAGCCAAAAAGAAGGAATACCGCCCCGTACCAGTTCCGATCGGCGCGAAACTTCTGAGATTACCCGCCCCCGGAAAACCACCTCGCACCGAACAACCCAAATACTTCCCCAAAGGCGTTCCAGACAGTGCCACACAAATCACCTACGCCTACAGCGACACTCAAAAGGTTTTGCGGTTTGATTGGCCCGATGCAAGTAAACCAAAGGGACGCGACAAAACTTGCCGCCAAATCCACATAGACCCTAGCGGCAAGGAAGTCTGGAACAAGGGCGATACTCGCTGGCCAGCATATCGGATTAATGAAGTTGTCGAATTACTAGAAGCACTACCAGACGGTGAACCCGTTCTCGTTCTGATGCTTGAAGGGGAAGACAACGTAGACCGTGCCAGAAGTATCGGTCTTGCAGGACTAACTCTGCAAGGTTCCAATTGGAGCCATCCCGAAATTCAGATAATGCTCGAAGCTCTGCAAGCGACAGGCAAAAACGTCAGTGTTGCAGTGTTGCGTGATAACGATGACGCGGGTATCAAGAAGGGTCAAGAAGTTTGGCTGGTTGCCCGTCACATCCAGTTCCCTTGTGTGGTTGTTGACCCGCGTGCCATTTACCCAGACATTCCAGATGCGGGAGACATCCGAGAAATCTTGGAAGCCATAGATAGTAAGGAATTCATCCGACTGATAGAGGAAGCAGTCAACGACACTGCAACGGAATCAATTACTTCTATTTCTCTAACTCCTCACCCGCGCACGCGAGAAGAAGTAGTATGCCAGAAGTATGACAGTAGTGAAAGTGACTACATCCCAGACACCGCACCAACTGCACTGCAAAACTTCGTACAGAAGGCAGAGGCTGCACTTTACTCGGACGGTCACTGGAAAGCTATTGGAAGTCAGCTTTATCGCTATGTCGGCAGTCACTACGAATTGCGCTCAGAATCCGAGGAAAAGCGCCGTATAGGTGGCTGGCTCAATACCTACGCGGAGAAGGTAAAGGGTGTTTGGGTCAACAACCGAGCCAGGTCTAGTAACGGAACTGAGATTCTGAAGTGGGTTATCGATCAGAACTGGGTTGACCCAAACAAAATAAATCCTGACGGCTTGAACTGCTCTAACGGGGTAGTGAAAATTAACCCTGACGGTTCTCACTCGTTTGTGCCACATGACCATAACCAGGTCTATACCTATGTTGGCTGCAAGTATGACCCCAATATTGACCCTACAGATTGCGATCGCCTTTTGGAGTGTTTGGAGCCGTCGCAGCGTGAGGTATTTTTGCGGACTGCTGCTGCTGCGTTGAACTTAAAGCTTGTCCGCTCCAAGCTGACGGGACGGGGTGTTAAAGGTTTGCTGTGCTACGGCGAGGGGTCTAACGGCAAGGATACGCTGCGGGCTGTGTTGTCCGCTGTCTTTGGGCGGGGGATGACCGGGAAGTCGCTGTCAGACTTCAAAGCCTATGACAATGGCCGCAAGTTCTCTCTAGCAGGAATTGAAGGAAGTATTTGTAATTGGGCTTCCGAGAATACTGGAAAAATAGACCTCGACACCATCCAGAGTCTTAAACAGTTTATTACAGGGGACATCCTTGATATTGAACGCAAGGGCAAGGATGGTTATGAGTACAAGCCTGCGGCTATCTTTTTAGCCAATTGCAACAAACTGCCCTCTATCACTGGAGGGACGGCCGCCATTGATGACCGCTACAGCATCCTGAGTTTCGAGAAAACTTACAAGCACAACGCTGACCCGTCTCAGGGTGAATTGGAGGCTGACCCGCGCTTTAAGGATGATGAGAACTTTATCCTTGAACGGATTGCACCGGCGATGCTCAACAAGATGTTGGAACGGTTGCCACTGCTACTGAAAGAGGGGATTGACTACAAGGCAACTCGTGAGGCGATGCGGGAAGCACAGGAGGGAAGTCGGCACTTGTGGCAGTTTGCCCGCGAGGTTGGTTTGGAGGTTCAGTCTGGCGGTCGCGTCTGGGTTAAAGATTTGTGGGAGCAATTGCAAGCTTGGTATGAGGATGCAGGGATTCTAGAGAGAGACACTAGCGGCACCAAGGAGAAGTTGATTTGGAATGAACTTCCTAGTAAGTATGACGCTCCTGTAAAAGCTATAAACCAGTTAGGGTCAAGGTTTAGCGAGATTTTCCCTAAACTCCAAGTGTGTCGCCATAACGAACGAGACGAGATGGAACGGAAAGGGCAAAGATATTTGCTTGGCGTCGGATTTGTACACACCTCACCACAATCCGCAAAAACTGCGTCACCATCGTCTCCAGTAGACACAGTAAGGAAAACTGCGTCACCAAAAAATGCTGGTGACGCAGTTGGTGACGCACAAACCGTTATTCAGTGCGATGGAGACGATGGTGACGCAATTTCCTCACCTTTTAGTCAGGTTTGCAATTTACTCTCTCAACTTACCGATGACGAGCGGCGGAAGTTAGCAGAACTGCTACCGCAACCTCAGCTATTAACTCGGAAAATTACTCCCGAAGATGCCCAGGCGATGCGAGACATAGCACTGGTGTGGTGGCACGAATACTACCCAGAGCAACTACAAACTCTCCAAACACAAATGTTTGGCTGGCAGGCACCGGGCAAAAAATACGACATAGCTACGATTGCTCAGTGGTTGGAAGGAGAAGTGGAAGCCGTTCGCGATCGAATTGCTGAACTCATCCGTCTCCAAGGAAAAATTTAGCCACTGCCTGACAACTGACGGCTCAATCCCTATCCCCCTAAATTGGGGGATTTTTGTGTCTACAACTTTTGTCTACAATATGTTGACAGTGTAGACAGCTATCAGGTAGAAAATCACCGATCGCAAATGAAGCTTTAACTTACTCAACCTTTAAGTAACCCTTGACAGTTGCTTAAAGGTTGCTTAAGCTGGTTGTAGAAGCAATTAAGCAACCAGGTAGGCAACCTATGACAATTCCAGCGGTGATGCAAGGATTAATAGAAACAGAGGACGGCAAGGTATTCGAGCTAGACTCCCCCAAGGGTGCGGCGTGGTTAGAGTCTGTCGGCTCTTTCAGATATGAACCCACAGGAGACGGTAAACCCTACACAGTCCGCAAGGAAGGTAAAAACGGTGAATACTGGTACGGTTGCAGAAAGATTGAGAAAAAGGTACGTAAAAAATACATAGGTAAAAGCTCAGAAGTCAGCGTGGATAAGCTTGATGAGATTGCAGAAGCCTTAGATATTCCCTCGGAACCACGGGTTAAACAGGTTGCAGAAGTCTCACAGGTTGCAGAACAGGTTGCAGAAAGTAGAGTAACAGCGTTAGAGTTGCAGGTAGCGACATTACTAAAAGCCGTTGAAGCGTTACAGGAGGCACTGCCGGGAAAGTCTGAGTTGGGTGATTCTCTAGAGTTGCCCAAAGTAGATAGCGAGGTTGCAGAACAGTTGCAGAATGAGTTAGGCAACCTAAAGGCAGAGAAGGAAAAAATAAAAGCTGACTACGCCAAACTTCTAGAATCCAGTACCGCAGTCACCAATAAACTCAGAGAGGAAGTGGCACAGTTACGATCGCAACTTGCGAGCGAACGCGCCGATCGGGAAGAAATCGAGGGGGAACTCTCCGACCTGAGACAAAAATCGAAAAATGATGCAGCCAGTAAAAATTTTCCCGATTTTCTAGAGCCGGCTGAATTGGTCAACCAGTTGAGAGCGCGGCGTAAAAAGTCCAAGGCAGAGCCGGCAGACATCGAGGTGCTTCTGGGGTTACTTAATCAAGCTGGCAGTTCATTGTGAGGAAGCCATGACTTACCACTGAAAGCGAGGTATTTTGCGGGGAAGGGCTGACTACGGTCAAAAAAACCGTAGTCAAACCGTAGTCAGTTGATACTCACTTGATACTCAGTTTGGTCATTCCGTAGTCAAATCGTAGTCAATTTCTAGTCACTTGGAACCCTAATTCGGCCGTATTCTAGGCAATAAAAAACCTCAAACCGTTGATTTGTCGTTGGTTTGAGGCTTTTCTAGGCGCAAGCGGGCAGCGGGAATCGAACCCGCATAATTAGCTTGGAAGGCTAAAGTTTTACCACTAAACTATGCCCGCACACAGAAACTAAACATACCACAAGTCTCTGGGGATTGCAATAGGCCTGTGCAAAATTTTTGAATACCTCCCTACCAGTGGCTGAATCGGGACTTGTGGCCCGATCGCCCCCTCACCCCGAAAATCCCCGTCTCGGCTGCTGGGTAAGGCTTTACGGGTGGAAATAATCGTAAATTTGCTGCGCTAGACGCGGGCCAATCCCAGAAACTTCTGCCAACTGTTCGGGAGTCGCTAAACGCAGATAGTCGATCGACCGAAAATGTGCTAACAATTGTTTTTGTCGGTGGTGTCCCAATCCGGGAATTTCATCAAGGCGCGATCGCTTCATTCTCTCGCTTCTGCGATCCCGGTGAAAACTCACAGCAAACCTGTGCGCCTCATCCCGCACCCGGCGCAATAATTGTACCCCAGGCTGCTCAGAATTAGTTGGCAGTGGCAAAGATTCCCCCGGCAAAAATATCTCCTCTCGCTGCTTGGCCAAACTGACAACGCGCAACTCTTCTAGCAAATTCATCTCCCGCAAAACAGCCACAACTGCTGACAGTTGACCTTTGCCGCCATCTATCATAATTAAGTCGGGTTTGTCCGAAATAGTACGAGAAACTGAGGATAAATTGCTGATTTTTTCCGAATTTCCTAAATCGCTAAATTCTTCTTCATTATTCGTTCTATCCGTTAAATCCGTTATAAAATCCGTTGCCGAACTTTCTTCTTCCTTCAATCCTCGAAATCGGCGACCGATAACTTCTGCTAAACTAGCAAAATCATCAGAATGACCCGATTTAATTTCAGGATTTTTAATTTTGTAATGGCGATAGTGTTGATTGGCGGGCAAACCGTCAATAAATACGACGCGGGAAGCTACAGCGTCAGAACCTTGAATGTGAGAAATATCGTAACCTTCAATGCGGCGAGGAACTTCTGGCAAATCGAGAATTTCTGCTAAATCTTCCATTGCTTGAGAATTGCGATCGCTCAATCTTTGCATTCTCGCCAATTCATACTCAGCATTCCGTTCCACCATCTCAATCAACTCAGCTTTAGTTTGCCGCTGCGGCGTCAAAATCGTAACTTTTCGCCCCTTACGGTTGCTCAACCAATCTGCTAATATTTCCGCTTCTGGCAATTCGTACTGCACAGAAATTTCGCTGGGAATTTCTACAGATTCGACATTTTGATAGTGTTCTTCCAACACCCGCTGCAAAATCGCTCCGGCCTCTACCCCCCCTCGTTCCCCCCCTTGCCAAGGGGGGGAGGAAAGAGAAAGTTCAGATAACTCTTCCCCCCCCGATTGTAGGGGCGGTGCCCCCGTGCCCGCCCTGAGTTGGGAGGGTATTTCCGCCATAAATCCCAACCTTCCGACCAATTGACCAGCGCGAATTTGGAACAATTGGACGCAAGCGTGCTGGGTGTCTGCCGCAAGTGCGATCGCATCTCTGGAAACAGTATCGTCGGGCAAAGACACTTTTTGACCCGCACTCAAAGACTGCAAACCCTTAATTTGATCGCGAATGCGCGCCGCCGTTTCAAAGTTTAAATCTTCGGCTGCCTCTTCCATTTGGGGCTCTAAAATATCGAGTAATTCCTGAGTTCTTCCCTGGAAAATCATCGCTACTTTTTGGATTATTTTCCGGTATTCTTCAGGCGAAGTTAACCCTTGACAAACGCCAACGCAGCGCCCGATGTCGTAGTTCAAACAAGGACGGTCTTTAAATAGCGGTTGAGGGCGCTGCCGCAGGGGGAAAATTCGCTTAATTAAATGCAGCGTACTCCGCAGCGCCCCTGTATCGACGTAGGGGCCGTAGTAGCGGTCTTTTGCACTACCGGCGCGGCGTTTGCGGGTGATAAAAATGCGCGGGTATTCCTCCGACCAGGTTATGCACAAATAAGGATATTTTTTATCATCTTTGAGGAGTACATTAAAGTAAGGTTGGTGCTGTTTTACCAGGTTTGCTTCTAAGGCTAAAGCTTCTGCTTCTGTGTCGGTGGCGATGAATTCAATTTCGCGCACTTGCTGCACCATCATCGCGATGCGGGGGCTGAGATTTTGACTTTCGCGGAAGTATGAACGGACGCGGTTTCGGAGTTTTTTTGATTTGCCGATGTAAAGGATGCGATCGCTCTCGTCTCGCATTAAATATACACCAGGAACCGCCGGAATTTCTTTGAGGCGACTTTCTAGGCGTTCCGAGTCTTTAACTAACGGCAGAGTTTTTGTGGATGGCATTGCAAGCTATCTCAGCAAAATAAAGAGTTATTGTACACTCTTTTATTTTACCTTAATTCTGTCTATTTTTACGGCTGCTACCGTCGCCAAATCCACCGATTAAACTTGAAAATTAGTTACAATATCTGAGATAAAAACTTGCGGGTGCGTTCTTCCTTTGGGTTCTGAAACAACTCTTCCGGCTTCGCTTCTTCAACTAAAACGCCGCCATCCATCAATACAATACGATCGGCAACTTCGCGCGCAAACCCAACTTCGTGAGTCACCACCACCATTGTAATTCCTGTTTGAGCCAAATTTCGCATTACATCTAAAACTTCCCGCACCATCTCCGGGTCTAATGCTGATGTCGGTTCATCAAACAGCATAATTTTAGGCTGCATGGCTAGAGAACGTGCAATAGCGACCCGCTGCTGCTGTCCTCCAGACAACTGTCCGGGATATTTTTTTGCTTGTTCCAAAATCCCCACTCTTTCTAACAGTTGCATTGCTACTTCTTCGGCTTTTTTTTTCGGCCAGCGGCGCACCCACACTGGGGCTAGCATGACGTTTTGCAAGACTGATAAGTGGGGAAACAGGTTGAATTGCTGAAACACCATTCCTACTTCGCTGCGAATTGTCTCGATGTTGCGTAAGTCGTGGGAAAGTTCGATTCCGTCGATCGTAATTTTACCTTGTTGGTATTCTTCTAATGCGTTGAATGTGCGAATAAACGTCGATTTTCCCGAACCAGAGGGCCCCATCACGACCACGACTTCACCTCGGTTTACGGTCATGCTGACGCCGCGCAGTACGTGAAATTGTCCGTACCATTTGTGGACGTTTTCTGCTACGATTACTTGTTCGGGGATTGTGGGTTTAGTTTCCATGATTTTTTTATTTTTTAACCGCAGATGTCGGCAGATGAACGCAGATGAACGCCAATGAAATTAGAGGAGTTTTTAGCGCTGGCCTACTTCTAAAGTTCGCTCTATTTTGCGGCTTGCTAGGGACATTGAGTAGCAAAATATCCAATAAATGATGCCGACGAATATGTAAACTTCGGCGTATCTGCCGATATAGGATGGATTTGCTAAAACGGCGCGGGATATTCCGATTAATTCTAACATTCCGAATAGAGACAGGAGGGATGTATCCATAAATAATCCGATGAATTGACCGCCGATCGCCGGAATGACTATTCGCAATGCTTGAGGCAGTACAATTAGAATTGTAAGCAGGGGTGTATTGAGTCCGATCGACCTAGCTGCTTCTATTTGTCCCCTGGGCACGGCCTGCAAGCCACCGCGCACGTTTTCTGCCAAGTAAGCTGCACTGAATAGAGTCAGTCCAGCAATGGCTCTAATTACTCTATCCAATTTCGGATATTCGGGCGGCAAAAAGAGTTGCAGCATCACTTGACCTAAAAACAAAATGCCAATTAAGGGTAAACCGCGAATAATTTCAATGTATAATGTTGATAACAGTCTTACAACTGGCAAAGAACTTTGTCTGCCGAGTGCTAGCAATACTCCCAAAGGAAAGGAAAGCACAATACTAATAACTGCTAAAAACAGCGTCAGCACTAAACCGCCCCAATCATTTGTTGACACTTCGGTCAAACCTAACCCGCCTTTAATTAGCCACAAAACTATTGGGAAGGAAAGAATCCAAATTGCAGGCATCCAGCCCATGATTTTTGGCGGAATTTGCCTTCCGATGGCATAGCTGGCGGCGGCTGCGATAATAATTCCTAAGAGGTAGAGGCGAGAGGTTAGGTCGATCGGCGAAATGACCGCACCCACAACCGCAGCACCGAGTATAATTAGTAAAGGCGGATTCCAAAGAGGTTCTTGCCGCTGAATGTTTCCCCAAGTTAATCCTCCCAACAAGGCAATGATTGCCGTTACTATCCACAGCCGCCAGTAAGAATCGCGGGGAAATCTGCCGGCGAAAAATAGTGGCAAGTTGGCTTCTAATACGCGCCATTGAGCTTTTGTTGTTGCCCAAACGATAATTCCTTTAATAGTTTGGAAGGCGATAATTAGGCAAACTACTGTCAGAATGCTGTTGTACCAGGTACTAAATAGGTTTTTGCGCGCCCAATTCCAAGGGGTAGGCGATTCGGTGGCTGGGGGCGGTAATATGGGGAGAGTTTCCATCTAGCGGTTTTCCATCCTATATTTTATTAACCCGCGTAGGCGGGTTTTGTTTGTGTAGACGCGATTTCCAATCGCCAAGGCTAAAAAAAATACTACTTATTTTCGCCGATTTATCCAATCTTCTCCACCTGGTAACTGACTTAAATGCTGGGCTAACACTGCGGGTAAATCTTTGGCGGAATGGATATAAGTCAAGTTCAATAACCTCACAGCAGTCTGAATAATCAGGTTTCTATCCATCATCTCTGCAAGTTGAAATTGAGTATAAACACCATTCAATACTTCCTCGGCAGCCTCTGCGATCGCATCCTCAATCACCTCCTCCTCTATAAAACTCTCCCATTCATCAGGATTGATGTAATAAGATGTTTTATTATCTTTAATATTTGCCTTCTTAATTTCTCTGATTGAATTGCGAATCGAACTTGCCCAAGAACCAGTTAATCGCTGTTCAACTTGATTTTTAATCAAGTGAATCAGCAAAACATTTAAAAAAGATTGGATTTGTCGCAAAATTGCCTGTTTGCTCATTCCATCTAACTCATCGACTATTGCCAAAGCATCCGTATACCTTCCTTCCAATATGCTATTTCTAAGAGCGATTAATTCTTGTGTCATTTGATTCACCTCAAATTTGATATTTGCTAACCAAATATGGTTATTGGGTATTAATTATTAATTACACTAGCTAAAATGCCTAAAATTTTATTAACATCTCTGAGGTAATACTCTGTTAAATCAATTTCAATTACTTGGTCTTTTAATTTTAGAAATCTCCAGTTAGTCCCGCTTGTGACAGCGCCAAAAATCGCAGAAATATCGTTTCCTTCACGTTCATTAAATATTCTAGCGCCTAGCATTTCTGCTACGCACTGTCCCAATCCGCCATTGATATTTTCCTTTTTGGCTTCTACAATGATAATTACTGGTGCGGTAAGAATTAATAATTCTGGAGAACGACTAATCAGGAAATCGCAATTTCCATTTAATCCTTTTTCGGGATCGATTGTAAAGTCTATTCCTGAAAAAAAGCTAATTTCAGAATTTAACTGTTTTCTCAGTTCGATCAAAATTGGTGCAATAATCATTTCGGAGCGAGCTTTTTCTGTATTACTGCTAATAGCTAATGGCACAGTATATAGAAGGGTTTCTTCTAAAAAATTACTACTTTCTAACTCTGGAATAGCAGAAAACATATTAACTACATCTAAAAGTTTAAGTTCAAAAGTTTTAGATACTTTTGCTAAACTAAAATCACTGTATGCCATTTTGTTCTCCTTTAATCCTACATCCAAAATCTCAAATAGTCAGCAGTTACCTCTCCTTGATTTGTACGGTTTTATTGTACCAATTCATGAACAGAGAAACTATCAAACTAATTGTTAGATATGTTACCATGATAATTAACATTGCTTCGATCGCCCGACCGGTCTGATTCAACGTCGGAGAGCCCACCACAAAATAAACGTCGGGATAAGCAACCGCAACCGCTAAACTCGAATTCTTAGCTAAATTCAGATACTGACTGGTTAAAGGCGGCACAATCACCCGCAAAGCTTGCGGCAAAATTACCATCCGCATCATTGTTCCAGACTTGAGCCCCAAAGACTTTCCCGCTTCCCACTGGCCTTTCGATACTGACTGAATTCCGGCCCGGACAATTTCTGCAATGTAACTGCCAGTATACAAGCTGAGTCCTGTCACCAATGCTGCAAATTCTGGAGTTAATTTTAATCCTCCTTCGAGTTGCAATTCTGGCGTCAAGCGCGGGAAATCTAGCCGAAAAGGCAGATTTCTGGTGATAATCAAAGCTAAGATTGCACTTAGCCCGATCGCACCTAGAGCCCAAAACAACTGTCTTCCCGGCTTAGCTTCTTCCAACATCACCCGCGCCCGCCACATCCACAGCCCAGCGGCAGCCAAAACTCCGACAGTTAGCAAAATCAACCAAATTTCAAAACCCGGCAAAGCCACTGGTGTTGGTACAGCAATGCCGCGATTTGTCAAGTAAATCGGGCCCCTCATCTGCTGATTGTCTTCGAGTTTTGGCAGGGAAATGAAAACTGCAAAATACCAGAAAAATAATTGCAGCAATAACGGCGTATTTCGCAAAATTTCCACATACAAACCAGCCAAATGCCGCAGCAGCCAATTGTCCGAAAGGCGGGCAATTCCTACAGTCAAACCCGCAACTGTTGCGAAAACAATGCCGATACCCATCACCCGCAGCGAGTTGATTAAACCGACAAAATATGCTTGTCTGTAACTGTTTTCGGGAGTGTAGGGAATCACGCTTTCGCCGATGTCAAAGGATGCTTGGGAATTGAGAAAATCAAATCCAAATGCAATCCCCAGTTGCGAGTAATTGGCACTGAGATTGTCCCAAAGAATGGCGATGACAATTATTACTAAAATTAGGGCGATCGCCTGTCCGGCTATTTTCCAGAAGCGATCGTCCCGCAGCAGTTTTGATATATCTTTAAATTTGGGCGATTTCTGCGATTTGCCCGGTTGAGGTTCTGGATTCATAACTTAAATTATATTTGATAAATCTGCTGGCAAATCCAAGCTAGATTGAGCTTTGGTGCGTGATATTGTTTCCGGTTGCATCGGAATGATTTAACCGCAGAGGGCGCAGAGAACGCAGAGGGAGAGAATACAGAGATGAATAATTCCGATGCTACCGGATTTGATATGACTTGATAGTTACTCGATTGGCGATCGGGATTTTTAAAGTCACGCACCCTACATAGCTTTGGTGCGTGACAGTTAACAGTTAACAGTCAACAGTCAACAGTCAACAGTCAACAGTCAACAGTTAACTAAAATTAACGGAATGGCGGCGAGTAAAGCAAACCGCCATCTTTCCAGAGTCTGTTTTGACCCCGTTCTAACTTGAGTGTACTTTTGGGGCCGAGGTTGCGATCGTACATTTCCCCGTAATTCCCTACTTTCTTCACAACGCGGACAGCGTAGTCGTTCGGGAGTCCGAAACCTTTACCTAAATCTCCTTCTTTTCCTAGCAAACGTTTGACGTTTGGGTCTGTAGTGCTTGCCACAATTTGGTCTACATTTCCTGAATTAATTCCCAAATCTTCAGCTTCAATCGCCGCGAAAACGATCCATCTCACCGCGTCAGACCATTTAGCATCGCCGCTTTTCACCGCTGGGGCTAATGGTTCTTTTGACATCACGATCGGCAAAACAACATTATTATCGGGATTCGGCAGAGTGGTGCGCTTAGAAACAAGTTGCGATCGATCGGCAGTAACACCTTGACAGCGACCTTCTTGATAGGTAGCAAAGGTAGAATTCACATCTTCAAACACCACAGGAGTGTATTTAACTCCTATTTTTCGCATTTGGTCAGACAAATTTTGTTCCGTGCTCGTACCTGTCTGCACGCAGATAGATTTGCCCGCAAAATCTTTTAAACTTTTGATGCCGCTGTCTTTTTTGACCATGATGCTTTGAGAGTCATAAAAGATCACCGGGGCAAATTCCAGTCCAGTAGTGCTGTCGCGACTCGCGGTGTAGGTGGTATTTCGGCTGAGAATGTCGATTTCTCCCGCCTGCAAAACTGTAAATCTATCTTTAGCATTCAGTTTTCGGTACTCGACTTTTTCGGGGTCGTCAAATATTGCTGCTGCGACAGCCCTGCACACATCCACATCCAGTCCCGAATATTTGCCTTTTTCGTCTACAAAGCTAAAACCCGGTAGTTCGCCGCTGATGCCACAAATCAGTTTGCCGCGGCTCATAATTGTATCTATCCGGCTGGAACCTTGTTGCGAGTTGCCGCCTGCTGCATTTGTTGCTGTTGTTTGTCCGGTTTGTGCCGATCGATCCCTACAAGACGCCAACGGTGCCACAAATAACACGCTTGCTAGTAGCAGAAATCCCCATTTACGCATAGATTTTAATAGAACGCTTTCCTGACAATCCTACCTTGTAGCTGTCAGAACTGTGGCGATCGGCGATCTACACAGCCTCCGGTTTCAAATTAGCCGTTCTGCATCCGGTACTGCACAGCGGCAAGTGGCCCGACTACCCGCCTGTTTTTTTTGAGCAAGCTGGGAGTCCAGAGTTAGAAACCCGGTTTCTGGCTGGAGGTGTGGTCGTCAAACCTCAGATTTATCCCTGAAACCCGGTTTCTTTTCTGCTATTTCTGCCCAGCGCGAGCGATCGTCGCCCTTCCCTGGAATATTTATCCGATTTTGATTGAATCCCCTCACAGTAGCTCTGGTGCGAGCCGCTGCTCAGCTAAATCGCGGATTAGGGACAGCCGAGACTGGATGTATTCGTCCAACAAATCTGCTTCTTTGCCATTGAGCGCAGAGTTCGTCTTTAACTGCTTCAGCAGCCACTGTACCAGGGTGGCATCGTCTAAATTGACTAACAGAGTAGCTTGGGTGGTCTCAATTAATGACCAGAGTTGGCGTAACATGACTGGAGTCATAAAACCTCGTTGAGCGTAAATACGCACTTAATGGGCGGGCATAGCGAAAAGCTGGTCTTGGTGTCTCAAGCCGATCGACGAAAAGCACCCTCAAGTCGATCGGCTTAATGATTATTTTATATTTGACCACACTAACTTAATGTAGAAGTGTCATAAGCTACAACACACAAGATGTTATAAGAGTTCCCAATTCCTTCACATTGAGATAAATATCTTGATAAAAAATTAAAAATCTTTACATGTGATCGCTCGCAGGGGCTGCCAAGAGCTGTCCGCGATCGGGTACTCCTGCCCGGTTCGCCAGAAAATTAATTAAATTAAAGGGAAAAGCCCGGATAGCCTATGTGGCAGTTCGGGTTTTTGGGTTCTTACTGGCGGAAATTTCGGCGATGGTGCCGATCCTATATCGGAAAAGTCTAATATCCTGACCTAGCTGTAGCGGTTCCTATTTTTTGGTAGCAGCCTGCAGTCGCTTCTGAGCAAGCTTCTCGTAAGACGGCAATTTGTGTTTTTTGAAAAGATTAGCTGCCTGCTGAAAGTCTGCCTTAGCTTTATCAGTGACTCCCATCCTTTCATGGGCATCACCGCGATTTAGATAGGCGATCGCATCATTGGGTGGGAGTATGCCGACTTTTAAGGTTCCGTTAAAACAGTCAATTGCAGATTCCAGTTGTCCTAGCTGTGCGTAACTCTGGCCAATTTTAAAGTTAAATTCTGCCGATTTTTGAATTAGTGGACGATGCTTCTCTCGAAAATCGTCAATCTCATCCTTGCTGTAAAGCGAACTGTCTACGTCCATTTCCTCTGCGCGACCATCTGCAATCGCTTCGTTTAACGCAGAGGCTCCCGCTTCGTTGTACTTCTGAATGGCTTCCTTGTGTTTTCCCGCTGCTGCTAATTTGTCTGCTGAGGCCTCCAGACTATCAGAACTTTCGGTGATTTTTCGCCCTTCGCTTTCGGTTAGCGCATCTGCGTAGCAAGTTTTTTCCAGACCTGGCTCAAGCTGAGTGGTTTCAGCTTCTTTGTCCGAAGTTACTGGAACTGGGAGTGGGACTGGAACGGGAACGACTAAACAGCTATGACAAGTTAGGAGTGCGATCGCGAATGCCGTTGTTTTGCCAAAAGTGGACAGGTTGATGTAGGCGGCCATGTTTTGAGGAGTGATAGGGGGTATCAATATTTTCTCAGAACACCAGACAAAGCAAAATAGCACTCGCAGCCCGCCAAGTATTTTATTTTGGGCTGGCTAAACATTTAAAACCCTATTATTTAATTTGGCTGCATTTAGGATGCCTCCAGCTTACTCAGCCGCCACCAACTTTTGAACCCCCGCCAGAATTATTTCTAATTCAGCGATGATTTTTGTAGCCCCCTCCCAATCATTAGATTCGGCCAGACTTTGAAGCTGATCTGCCAGATCGGGCATTAACCGCACCGCCGCCGTAGCGCTGACACCTTTAATTTGATGAGCGTGGCGGGCCAGTGTCTCCATATCTCCCGAGGCGATCGCCCCCTTAGCAGCTTCTAAATAACTACCAGTATCCACCACGAAAGTTTGCAGTATTTCCCGCTCAAACTCTAAATCAGCGCCCGAAATTTCGTGCAAACGTGCCATATCGACTACCGATTCGATATCTGGCTCAGAATTTTGAAGTTCCTCGCCATTAAACTTGGGAGTTTCAATTTTTAGCTTGGCCGACCAATTTTCTAGTACCGATTTTAACTTTTCGATCGCAATAGGTTTGCTAATATAATCGTCCATGCCCGCCGCCAGACACTTTTCCCGATCGCCCTTCAAAGCATTCGCCGTCATCGCAATCACCACCGTCTTTTGATGCGGCTGCATCTTCCCAGCAGCATCTGCCGCTTCCCGGCGGCGCAATTCCAGCGTTGCTTCGTAACCGTCCAAAACCGGCATCTGACAGTCCATCAAAACAATGTCATACTTTTTCAGAGCAACCATAGATAGCGCCTCTGCGCCGTTATTCGCGACATCGGCAGTGCATCCCAAAACTCTGAGTTGATTGAGACCAACTTTTTGATTGATTGGAGTATCTTCAACTAACAAAATCTTTAAACTTGCTAACTCCCGGTTGTCAATAGCTGAGGCTCGATTCGACGTTGAATTTGCCAGCGGCTCATCCATCAGCGTCATCGGGGCGATCGCATTCGCCAAGCAATCAAATAGTCGGTGAGCTTTAACAGGTTTAGTTAAATACCCGCTAAAACCGCTATTTACCAAGCGTTTAGCCTCGGCAAGCTGATTCATTGAAGTCAGCACCACCCAATGCGTCTGCTGCATTGCCGGCTCAGAAATCCTCAAGCGTTCGAGACTTCCCGCCACCATTTCCGGCAACTGAATATCAACCAAAACGATATCGTAAGGGGTATTAAGGCTGACAGCTTTGTACAGAGATGCGATCGTCATCCAACCGTTCTCAACCTCCTCAACCTCCATTCCCCACAAAACAGCCATTCTCACTAGCACTTTCCGCACTGTCGGCTTGTCGCTGGCAACTAACATTTTTCGCCCCGCCAGCACCGTTTCAAAATTAACTTCGCACGCTGTCCCGACAGCAGTTAAATTTTCCGTAACTGTCGGCACAGTAAACCAAAAAGTCGAGCCTTTGCCAGGGGTACTTTCCACACCGATTTTGCCACCCATTAACTCCACCAACTCCTTAGAAATAGCCAGCCCCAAACCTGTGCCACCGTATTTTCTTGTCGTAGAGGCATCAACTTGAGTAAAAGATTGAAACAGCTTTTTTTTGTCTTCGGGAGCAATCCCAATTCCTGTATCTGTCACTTTAAACAGCAGGAGCATCGAGTCATTGTTTTCTATTTTTACCGGCTCGATATTCTCTAAAATTCTCTGATTATCGCTGGCTGCCAATAACTCAGAATTACTAGCATTAGCAACCTCAATTACCACTTCTCCTGCTTCTGTAAACTTAATAGCATTGTTGATCAAATTAGTGAGTATTTGCCGCAACCGCGCTGCATCACCTTTAATTTGCAGCGGCACGTCGCTGTCAATCAGGGCCACCACTTCTATACCTTTTGCTTGTGCGGGAGTCGCCAACAAATCCAGCACTTCATTCACACAGATACTGAGGTTAAATTCGATTGTTTCTAAGCGCATTTCTCCTGCTTCCAGTTTGGAGAGATCCAAAATATCGTTAATGATGGAGAGTAAATTTTGGCCGCTGAGTTTCAGCGTCTGTACAAAGTCAAGCTGTTCTGGAGTAAGATTCGTTTTCAGCAGCAAATCAGTCATCCCCATCACTCCATTCATCGGAGTACGGATTTCGTGACTCATATTTGCTAAAAATAGCGACTTCATTCGAGACGCTTCTAGGGCTGCTTCTCGTGCCTGCTGCGCTTGTTCAAAAAGAGTAGATTGCTGAATGGCGATCGCCAACTGCACGCTCAACCTTCCCAGCAAATCCATCTCAGAATCAGTCCAAACACGCGGAGCGCTACACTGATGGGCAATCAGCAATCCCCACAACCGATTGTGACTCGTTTCCAAACTCCTTCCCGGCAGTTCACTTCGAGTTTCCGGCGAATATTCTGCTGCCAAACCCTGACTTTCATCGCCTATAAAAATTGGTACAACTACATTAGCCCTTACCTGCAAACTAGCAAGTAAATCTCGGTGTTCCTCGCTCAAATTTGCAGTATAAATATCTGCCATTGCTTGAATTGTTTCTGCACTGTACAGCCATACATAACTTTCCCCAAAGGATGTTCTTTGAACTTTTCTTCCCAGCAGGGGCATCCAATCATCCCCTACAGATTCCACAACCACAATCGCTGTTTCCTCGGAATCAAAACGATAAATTACCGTGCGGTCAGTTGCCAGCAACTGCCGCACTTCTTGTACAGCAGTGCTCAGAGTTTGAGTGAGGTTGAGAGACTGCCGGACTCGCTGGGCGATCGCCGAAACCAGCCGTTCCCGTTCTGCTTGTTCCCGCAGCATTCTCTCAGCTTGCTTGCGTTCGGTGACATCGCGAATTACCGCAGCAAAGCACAGCGGTTCGGTGGTTTGAGGGTGCTTGACCAGAAAAGCATTCATCACAACATCAATGGGCTGTCCGGTGGCCAAGTGCTGCATTTGACCTTCGCCTTGCCACTGGCCCTGACTGATAATTGTTGGTAAAATCTCTTGACTGAATTTCTGTTGAAAATAGGGCCCAATATAATCCCAAATCTCCGTATAAAGCACTGCCGAAAGATTCTCTACACCCACCAGTTTTCGTCCGGCTTCGTTGACAAACAGCGTTTTGCCTTTCAGAGTAGCCATACTGATAAAATCGCTGCTGTTTTCAATCAGCGACACAAATTTTTGCCGTTCTTCTTCTCCTTTTTTGCGTTCGGTAATGTCGCGCTTGACGCAGACATGACAAATTACATCGTCGGCGTTGTTAATCACAGAGTATGCCGCAACGTCGATCGCCAGCGTGTGGCCTTTTTTAGTGGAGTTAATAATTTCGCCCCGAAAACTTCCTGTTTTTGCTAAACTTTGGGCAATTGCCAAAAAGCGATCCCCCGCAACCAGCGGCGAAGCTTCTGCTTCTAATTCCGCGTCTGTGTATCCTAGAAGCGTTTGGTGAGCAAGATTTTGTTCGACGAAAAACCCGTCAGCATCGATAATGACGATCGCATCATTGGAGTTTAAAAATATTTCTCGGTAAAGTTTTAGTTTTTCCTCAGCTCGCTTGCGTTCAGTGATGTCTCTTTTGACACTTACGTAACAAACTACATCCCCAGCATCATTTAAAACCGCAAAAGCCGAAACCTCCACCTCAACTATTCCTTCTTGCACAGCCTTAATACAGGTCATTTCGCCTCGGTAACTCCCTGTTTCTGCCAAGGTTTGCAGCACAGACGTAAATGCCTGTTCTCCCATGTGAGTTGCAGGCGTTTTTCCCCACAATTTAGACGAACTGTAGCCCAGCAAAGCCGTATGAGCTTGATTTGTTTCTAAGTAATAGCCTTGGGGGTCTAAAATCGCGATCGCATCGTTGGATTTCAAAAAGATTTGTTGATAAAGTTGTAGCTTCAGTTCAGCTTGTTTCCGGGCGCTAATATCCGTGAATAAGCCGTAGTAAACTATCTCCCCCGATGCTTGAAATTCTGGCTGGGAAGCTCCTTGCACCCATTTAAGTTTTCCTGACGGAGTGACAATTCTTCCTTCCCACCGCCAAGGCTGCAAATTTTCAGCAGAAAGCGTCACCGAGTTAAGAAAATCATCTCGATCTTCAGGATGAACCATGTCAACAATTACATTAAAATCCTGCTGAGCAGCCTCTGGTTCTATTTCATACAATTCTCGGCAGCCCGCGCTCACAAACGAGAAGGCCATCGAGCCATCTGGATGTAAGTCAATTTGATATACCGTACCCGGTACGCTAGCAGTAATTTTTTGCAGTTTGGCTTGGCTTTGATTCCTGGCTTCCTCTGTGGCCTGCAATTGACCAATCTCTCTAGAAAAACCCAAAACCCCAAATATATTACCATCTGCATCGCACAGTGGCACTTTTTGCGTGTCAAAGATGTGCTGTTTGCCACCTTCAAAGACGATCGCCTGGTAGGGATTGCGAACCCTCTCCCCGGCCAGCACAGCGCGATCGTCCTCGCGGATGCCCCTAATTTTGCCGTTGCGATCGCCAAATACTAATTCGGCACAAAACCCTAATTCAATGTCATCTTTGCCGATAATTTCCTCAACATTTTTGCCCACATATTCAGCAAAACTTTGATTTACAAAAATGTATCTAAAATTTCTATCTTTCGCAAAAACTCTGTCCGGGGCCTCGTCCATTACAGCCCGCAACAATAGTTCTTGACTTGCCGAATCCAGAGCAAAATTATTTTTAATTTTATCCTTGACAAGGGTCGTTTGACGTGCTAATATCATTAACTGTTTTGCACAAATTTGAGCTACTGTGTGGAGCAAACAAAGCTGTTCCAAATTAAAAGCATTTGCCTGCTCTGCACCAATGAAAAATACTCCCAACAATTCTTCACTTTCATCCAGGTTGGCTGGTGCCATCAATACCGACTGAAACTGAGCAATTGGTGGCGGAGTGATGTTGTCCGCCCAGTCCCGATTGCCGGCGAGCCATTCAGCGCGAGCAACCTGCAAGCGCTCTTCAATTTCGGCTGTGGTGCTAGCACTTAACGGCTGTAAGTGTTCCAGGTATATTTGATCGTCAGGTAGCGTCAAAATTGCGATCGCCTCTGTGGGAATGAGGCGATCGAGATATGCCCGACACGCAGACCAAATTTCATCAGCACTGAGACTGGCTTGAACTTTTGCAGTAAGTTCGTTGAGAACTTGCAGTTCCAAGGTACGCTGGCGGACTTTTGCTTTGAGGCTGGCGGCTAGGATTTGCATAGTGCTCACCACACTGGTTTGCTTATATTATAATTATTGATTTTCAAATTTTTGTAAACAATCATCTTAAAATACATCCGGCGAAAAGACAACGGTTTTATATTTATATTACCTTCAATCGCTAAAAAACAATGACGCGATCGGGAGCAAAGAGAGACTGCTCAATGCAAGCTCTCGCTCCCGCTGCTACTTAACATCACACCTAAAGATAGATGCGAGATCCAGACTTCCGTGGGTTAAACCCAAAAAAATTAGACCAAAGTTCAAACCCTCAAATTCATCTGTAGAGTCAATCAAAAATCGAAAATCGAAAATCAATGGACGGTAAAACTACCCCATTAAAATCACATTATCGATCACATGGATGACGCCGTTATCAGCTTCGATATCCGCAGCGACAACTGTAGCATTTTTCACCTCAAAACCGTCAGAACAATCAATTTTAATCGGCGAACCTTCCAAGGAAGTAACAAAACCGAGTTTTGCCAAATCAGCTTTCATAAACTTGCCGGAGACGACATGAAACATCAAAATCCTAGTCAGTTGGGGAACGTTCTGCACTAGGGTTGTGATAGTTCCCGGCGGCAATTTCGCAAAAGCATCGTCATTGGGTGCAAAGACAGTAAAAGGGCCTGGACTTTTGAGCGCATCTACTAAATTAGCTACTTGCACCGCCGTTACCAGGGTTTGAAACGAACCCGCACCTACGGCAATATCAACAATATCAGGCATTGTGTTTTACCTCATCTGGGAAAAAAGTTCTATTAAGTATCCTAAACTGAGGCGGGCAACAATACCTACTGTCTTTTTTGAAAAATTGGTAATTCTTTTGTAATGAGGACTTCAATCCTCAGATTTTTGATGAGGACTTCAGTCCTCATTACCAACTTAATAATATAGGACTTACATATGGGGGCCCACAAACCCGGTTTTTTACGAAAATACTTCGTTAAAACCCACAGATTAGGTAAAAAACCCTTTTTCGAGGAGTCGGAGTGCGTAAGTCCTGTAATAGTTATTTTACCAGATATAATATTACTAACCGCTTGGCTTTTTAACCGCGCGGTGCTTTTAGATTGCTACAAGACTGCTGGCGATTGTGATACCAAAACCTCTGTTTCTAAATCTGCTACTTCAGCATTTAGGTTTTCTCCCTTGTGAATGCTAAAGCTGCCGTACAAAATTGAAATTTCAAAAATATCCGTATGAATCAAAGCTGCTTTCCGGTGCGCGTTTTCACCCAAATGAATGCCAATCAAGTCAGCTTCGGAATCTTTTACATCTTCAGGATGGAACACCTCCCAACTGATGTCTCGGCAGTCGTGAAATACTATACTATAAGGCAATCGATCGCCTGTCGGATCGTAAATACATTCAAATAAAATTTCATTCCCCCACAAAGACACATTGACATTTGCGATCAGGGATGTAAGTCCACCTAAATTAAGCAAGTTGTAGTCATCGGGCATATTAATTACTCACTTTTTCTCCAGTATTGTGCGTCCCAGGAATCTTATTGCCAAATTCATCGCGTGTTTTGACCAAGCTGCCATCTTTGTCAAGACGCAAACCTTTGTTTATTTTTCGGCCATCTGAACTGTATCTGGGAGCTGGGGTGCGTACAACTTCACCATCAGGACGGATATTGACTCGCGAACGATCGGCAAATTCGTATTCAAGATAACCCCCTTCAGTAGTTCTGATTTCGGCACCCAATCCGCGCAAAAAATCATCGACTTCTTGGCGAGTCATCCCGGTTAAGTCTCCAAACTCAGATGCAATTCCATTGCCTCCAACTCCCTGACTCGGCACAGAACTCTCCTCGTCAACCATTGCCTTTTCGAGTTTAGCACATTACCTTTTGCAAGTAGCTACGCAATACGCTTGTGATACCAAAACCTCTGTTTCTCAACTCATTCCCAAGTCTTTTATCTAAAATCTCACAGCTCAAATCGAAATTCCTAAACGACTGCTTGCGCTTGTGATACCAAAACCTCTGTCTCTAAATCTTCAGCATTTAGGTTTTCTCCCTTGTGAATGCTAAAACTGCCGTACAAAATAGAAATTTCAAAAATATCCGTATGAATCAAAGCTGCTTTCCGGTGCGCGTTTTCACCCAACTGAAAACCAATCAAATCAGCTAATGGTTCTTTTACTTCCTCTTCATCATGCACCTCCCACATAATTTCTCGGCAGTCTTGAAAAACTAAAGAGTAAGGCAATTGATCGCCTGTAGGATCGTAGATACATTCCAGTAATACTTCATTCCCCCACAAAGACACATTGACATTTTTCACGAGGGATGTAAGTCCACCTAAATTAAGCAAGTTGTAGTCATCAGGCATATTAATTACTCACTTTTTCTCCAGTAATGTGCGTATCAGGAATCTGATTGCCAAATTCATCGCGTGTTTGGAGTACGCTACCATCTTTGTCAAGACGCAAACCCCAGTTTATTCTTCTACCATCTGAGCCATATCGCGGTGCTGGCAGGCGAACAACTTCACTATTAGTGCGGATGATGACTTTTGACCTGTCAGAAAATTTGTATTCAACATAATTTCCTGAAGAATTTTTTACCTTAGCACCCAGTCCGCGCAAAAAATCATCGACTTGTTGGCGAGTCATCCCGGTTAAGTCTCCAAACTCAGATGCAATTCCATTTCCTCCCACTCCCTGACTCGGCACGCAAGTCTCCTCATCAACCATTGCTTATTGGAGTTTAGCACAGTTGAAGAATCGGAACAAGGAAGTTCGGCAACGGATTCGCTTTCTGAGGATGTAACGGATGGATGGAAGAACGAAGAAGGAAAAAAGAAGAATCATTCCTCAAACTCGCAATTGCCAATTACCAATGCCCAATGCTTTTCGGCCCCATTACCAATTACCAATGCCCAATTCCCAAAACAAATAGGGCGCGCACCGCACGCCCTATCTATCAGCAATTAACCAACAATTATTTATTAGCCGATTTGAACTTTAACCACGCGGTTCTTTTCTGCTTCCGCTTTGGGCAAATTCAGGTTTAAAACTCCATTTTTGTACTCAGCTTCTACGCTGTCATTTTGAACCCGTGCGGGTAGGGGAATCACCCGGCGGAACGAACCGTAGCGGAACTCAGAGCGAGTCATGCCTTTATCTTCACTCTTAGTTTCCTGACGGCGTTCGCCACTGATAGCAACAGCTTCTGCGGTTACTTGTACGTCCAAATCCTTAGCTTCCATGCCCGGAATTTCTAACTTAAGGTGGATGGCTTCGGGAGTTTCTTCGAGTTCGGCGGGGGGTAGAAAAGCAGAACCGTTAGATGCGCGATCGGTTGCCGGTGTCAAGCTATCAAACAACCGATTCATTTCTCGTTGCAAGGAGTCCATTTCCCGCAAAGGTTCCCAACGAATAAGTGCCATAACTAATACCTCGACTATCTGAAGTTTTTAGGGGTTGAGAAACACTTGACTCAACCTGTATTTAATATATTCCAGCTTCCGAAATAGGGGGATTCGGTTTTCCGCAAAAAGGCCGATCGCATTT
Source organism: Microcoleus sp. B9-D4 (assembly GCF_036705105.1). NCBI lineage: Bacteria > Bacillati > Cyanobacteriota > Cyanophyceae > Oscillatoriales > Microcoleaceae > Microcoleus > Microcoleus sp. B9-D4. Next base: position 45,558 of record NZ_JAUBTS010000037.1, on the reverse strand, counting down.
CCGAACATTCGCGATCGGTATTGTAAAATCATCAAAAGGGGCGGGTATCCGATCCAACCCGAACCCAGCAATTTTAGATTTTAGATTCGATCCAGGAATTCCCATCTAAAATCTAAAATCGAAGCTTCGATTAACTCCACCGCGAATGCTGATAAGAAGCGTAGGTATCAAACAAAGCACCCACCAAACTAAAAGTTAGACCGATCACGAAAAAACCCTGGAGGGGACAGCCGCTGCCGAAAGTAGCTAAGAACTGCAAAATCAGGTCTTCTCCAGAACGACCAACTCCTTGGAGAGCAGGGACGAAGCCAATCAGCGAAAAGCTCGTCAATCCCGCGCCGATTAACAATAAGGGGGCGACAAAGCTCAACAGGCCCGTCAGGAGTACAGAGCGAAGAAAATTGGGAAAAATGCTCATAAGAGTAAGTAAATTCAGCTAAACTGCCGAAAGGTACAAGCAAACAAAACTTGTCCTTTTCTACGATAGGCAGCGATCGCCCTCAGTGGCCGGTTCTGTCAGAAATCTTAAATGTTATAGAAAAAACTTGTTTAAGATTTGTAGATAGATTTCATTTTTGGCAGTTGTTCTACACTCGAAATCCTCTTGAGCACCACTACATCTTCGAGCCTCAGTTTGTGGAGTCAGCGGTTGCTGGCAGCAGCTTTATTGGGCGGCCAAGTCATGCTGCACTTGCTGAAGGGCAAAATTCACCGCCGCAACACCATCGACCAAATGGCAGCAGTCGGCCCGGAATCTCTGCTGATTGCTTTGCTGACTGCGGGTTTTGTCGGCATGGTATTTACTATTCAGGTAGCGAGGGAGTTTATTAACCTCGGTGCCGGCAATGTCGTAGGTGGCGTTTTGGCTTTGTCTTTGACTCGCGAGCTCGGCCCCGTCTTAACAGCGGTAATCGTGACGGGACGGGTAGGTTCGGCTTTTGCGGCGGAAATCGGCACGATGCAGGTAACAGAACAGATAGATGCCCTGCTGATGCTCAAAACAGACCCGATCGACTATTTAGTAATTCCCCGCGTCATTGCTTGCTGCTTGATGCTGCCAATTTTAACCATCATGTGTCTCGTCACCGGCATCCTCGGTGGACTGCTGATTGCTACGACAATGTACGGCATCTCTCAAAGCGTGTTTTTAGAATCAGTCCGCAATTTCCTGAGTCTGTGGGATATTTGCAGCGCGGCAATTAAGGCTTTTGTGTTCGGTGGTTTGATTGCTGTAATCGGCACTAGCTGGGGTTTGACCACCACCGGCGGGGCAAAAGGCGTCGGTCAATCGACTACCACAGCGGTGGTGACGGCTTTGCTGGCTATTTTTATTTTTAACTTTTTGATGACTTGGCTGATGTTTCAGGGGACGGGCTCTAGCGTACTCAAAGGCTTGTAAGCTAAGAAACGGATAAAATATGAATAATTGGCAACATTAGTTTACTACCCTTGATTTAAAACCGTGACTACAACTGCCTCTTCGACTGCGCCGACAAGTACGATCGAACTCGCCCCGAGTTATGCGATTCCCCTAGTCCTGGTACTGGCGGCCCTACCGCTGCTGTTCGTGCAGAAGTGGGCGAGTTTGCCACTTGCGCTGTTCGGCTTGTTTCTGATGTACCAAGCAGCCACCATCCGGCTGCAATTTACCCCAACAGATTTGGACATTTATCGATCGTCCAACTTAATCCGGCGCTTTCCTTACCGAGAATGGCAAAATTGGCGGATATTTTGGCCTGCGGTGCCGATTTTGTTCTATTTCAAAGAAATTAACAGCATTCACTTTCTGCCGGTTCTGTTCGATCGTAAAATGCTACAGACCTGCTTAGAACAGCGCTGTCCCCGTCAAGACTAAAAAAGTTGTTAATTTTAAATTTTTAACTTTTCCGTGCCCCACGCCGAACAAAATTTCCCATGAATTCAGACGAATCTCCAACCCAAGAACCGCAACCACAACCAGCCGCCCCAAGCGGTGACGGCGAAGTCGATTTACCCGTGAATGAGACGGAGTACCAAGTTCTATCTCAAACACAAGATTTGTGGATCGACGAAAATGAACTGCCCGCCCAACTCCCGGCAGAAACAGACCCGCCGCTGGACGAGGAAGATGCCGAAATTGCCCAATTCGTGGACGAAGCAGGCGCAATCGCCCAAATTGCGCCCAACACCGACGATTCCGAATCAGAAAGTCCGATCGCTCAAATCGATCCTCCCACAGACTCCCAGCCAACAGCAACCGCAGAAACGGTAACGCACATCCCAGAAAATGTTACCGAACAGTTGGCCCTGAGAGTCAAAGAATTGCAGCAGCAAGAACAAGCTTTGACTGAAAAAATTGCCGCATTGGAAGCCGACAAAGCCAATGCTATAGAAGCGTTGGGCCAGGCTCAAACATCGATCGGGCGTTTAGTACAAGACGGCTTGATTCAACTAGATCAGCGCAAACAAGCGCTACAAATCGAAGTAGAAAAACTAGAACGTCGGCGCGATCGAATTCAGAAGGAAATGCGAACCACTTTTGCCGGCGTTTCCCAAGATTTAGCAATTCGAGTCCAAGGTTTCAAAGACTATCTAGTAGGCAGTTTGCAGGATTTGGCCGCTACCGCCGAACTCTTAGATTTGACACCGCCGGTGCAAGAGACACCACAGCGAACTGCTGCTGAGGAGTCTCAATCCTCAGCACCGGTAAATCCCAAATTTGCCGAACAGGGATTTCAAGAACAAGCCAAACAAATTCGCCGCACCCTCGATCAATATCGCACTGTCCCCGACTACTACGGCCCGCCTTGGCAACTCCGCCGCACTTTTGAACCCATCCACGCGGAACGAGTTTCTAACTGGTTTTTCACCCAAGGAGGAAGGGGTGCTTTGCGGACTATGGGTTCGCGCTTGCAAAATATCTTGATTACTTCGACAATTATTTCTGTACTCAGAAGCGTCTACGGTGGACGGGTGCGGACTTTGGTGCTCGCGAACAGTCCCGAACGTTTGGGAGAGTGGCGCCGGGGTTTGCAGGACTGTTTGGGCATTACTCGCAGCGATTTTGGCCCGGAAAGGGGGATTATTATGTTTGAGTCTGCGGAGGCTTTGGCTCAAAAAGCCGATCGACTGGTGAAAGATGGCAAATTGCCCCTAATTGTCATTGATGAAACTGAGGATTTAATTAGTTTGTCAATCCTGCAATTTCCGTTATGGTTGGCCTTTGCTGCAGATCCGCAAACTTTGACGACTGCTAAGGATTTTTGATTGGTAATTGGTAATTGGTAATTGCTAATTAGTAATTGGTAATTGCTAATTGCTAATTATGCTAGGGAAAGGTTGCAAATTTTAAAAGTACAGGAAATCTCAAATTAAAAAATGGCTAGCTGGATAATTTTAAATGGCGCATTGCTAATAGCAGCTTATCTGCTTGGTTCTATTCCTACGGGGTACGCCTTGGGGAAATGGATGCTAGGAATTGATATTCGAGAGGTTGGTTCGGGTTCGACGGGTGCGACTAACGTACTGAGGACTTTGGGGAAGTGGCCGGGGTTGGGGGTGTTGCTGGTTGATGTGTTGAAGGGGGTAAGTGCGATCGTCCTAATCCGCTATATTTACTCTCTCACTTTTACCAGCCAGCTAGCAACCGCCGCAGGTTTAGAAAATACTGCAACTCTCCTCCCGTGGATGGCAACTTTGGCGGGTTTCTCGGCTGTTTTGGGCCACAGCAAATCAATCTGGCTGGGGTTTACGGGGGGTAAATCTGTGGCTACGAGTTTGGGAGTTTTGCTGGGTTTGTACTGGCCCGTTGGTTTGGGAACTTTCGGAATTTTCGGGATAGTATTTGCGGTTTCGCGAATTGTTTCTTTAAGTTCGATTATCGGGGCAATTAGCGTGGCTGGATTGATGTTTGCTTTACATCAGCCGCTGGCTTATGTATTGTTTGGAATTGCGGGCGGTGTGTTTGTAATTGTGCGACACCGCAGCAATATTCAGCGGCTTTTGAATGGTACGGAACCGAGGATTGGAGAGAAATTGGAAACAGCAGCTAGCGATTGATATTACCCACAGTCAGGACACGGCACTACAATTAATCGGGTGATGGTTACATCTTATATCTTGCACCATTCTCAATTACTTCTTTAGGAACAGGCTTTTCGGCCTGTTCCACAAGAAAATTTATCTTTTGTGGAACGGGCCGAAGAGCCCGTTAAGCGAGAATGGTGCAAGATGTCAGTTACATCCAAGCCAGGAAGATTGATTATTTTGCGGTAGGGAAACGGCATTGCCGTTTCCTCCGTTGCTGAATTAGTCATATATACAGAAACCTGGTTTTTTACGGAAATAGTGCATTTTAGCCTTTAACACTGAGGAAAAACCCGGTTTTTTTGGTATTGATGCGTAATATTATGTCCGATCAATCGCCCATAATACAATTGCCGGGGCGGGTTTGTGAGATTGTCCGTTTTTGGCAAATATTATTGGTGAACCCGCCCCTACAGGAATCAGGGTAATCGACCGGACATGATATAACTCCTGTAAATGTAAAATGCGATCGCCGTTTTAGAATCCAGACAACTTCGGCGAAGTCGGGGATTTGGGTATAGCGCTTAATAAAATCCCTAAAATTTTTCCGACATCGCTCAGATAATACTCGATCGCATCAATAGAAACAATATTGCCCTCTAGCTTCAAAAATCTCCACACAGTACCCGATGTCACGGCTCCATAAATGATGGGAATCTGATTTCCTTCTTCCTCATTAAATAACTGAGCCGCTAACATCTCCGCTGCACACTGCCCGAAACCAGCCTTAATATCTTCTTTTTTAGCTTCAACAAGGGTAATAACAGGGGCGCTGATAAACAGCCGTTCCGCTGACAAACTCATTAAAAAATCGCAGGTTCCATTTAATCCTTTTTCAGGAGCTACATTAAACTCGGAACCTGAAAATAAACCAATTTGATAATTTAATTGCCGCCTAACTTCAAGTAAAATTGGTGCGATAATTAGTTCGGAACGAGCTTTTTCCGTATTTATATCTACTGCTAATGCTGCGTTTTCTTTCAACGCTAATTTCAGGATTTCGCTAGATTCTACTTCTGATATATCGGCAAATAAATCTTGATTTTCGTTAAGAGTTAAGTCAAATTGCTTGACAAGTTCCTTCAGCTTGAAGTCGCTATAAGCCATCTTAAATTCTCTGTTTTTATTTACCCAATTCTTGAGAACGAAAACAAGCTGCTTTCACTGCTTCGATTAGGGCAGAACGAAAGCCGTTACTCTCTAGTTTAGCAATTCCGGCAATAGTTGTGCCGCCGGGACTCGTAACTTGATCTTTCAATTGTGCCGGGTGCATTCCCGTTTCTTGCATTAGCTTCGCCGTACCGAATACTGTTTGCAGCGCTAATTGAGAGGCGATCGCCCGTGGCAGTCCAGCACAAACTCCGCCATCTGTCAAGGCCTCTATCAAAATTGCTACATAACCAGGCCCGGAACCCGAAAGCCCAGTCACCGCATCGAGCATACTCTCAGGTACTTCTACCACTTCTCCCACGGCCTGAAAGATGCGCTTTACCAATTCTAAATCAGCCGGTTGCACGAGTTTTCCCGGAGCGATCGCACTCATTCCCGCTCCTACCGTCGCCGGAGTATTCGGCATCACCCGCAGCACTCCCCGCCCCGGAAACGCTGGTTCGAGCTTGCTGAGTGGCACTCCTGCCAAAATCGACACTACCAGCGCTTCTGGCTGGGAATTAGCCGTTTCTCCATTATTTCCCTGTTTGCGATCGGCCGCCACCGCCAACTCCAAAGCTACCGTATCAAAAACTTGGGGTTTAATCGCCAAAAACAGCACTTCTGTAGCGGCCGCAACTTCTAGATTGCTGGCTGTTGTTCCAATCCCGTATTTCTCAGTCAAAAACTCGCGGCGCTTTACCCCAGGCTCGCTCACCAATATTTCTGAAGGTAAATAAACTTTTTGTGCTATTAAGCGGGATAAGAGAGCTTCTCCCATTACCCCACCGCCGATCGTACCAAATTTTATGTTTGTCATTAGTTAGTTGTTATTTGTTAGTTGTTATTTGTTATTAGTTATTAGTTATTAGTTATTAGTTATTAGTTATTAGTTATTTTTCAATAGCCAACAGTCAACCGTCAACAGTCAACCGTCAACAGTCAACAGTCAACGGTCAACAGTCAACAGTCAACTGTCAACCGTCAACTGTCAACTGTCAACTGAACTACTGAGCGATGGTAGCTTGTTCTGCCGGCCAGACTGTCGGTGCAGGAGCAGCAGCACGAGGGCGTCCTTGAGCAGGAGGCACTTCGTGAACCACACCAGACTGAGTTCTCACCTGCACGCAGCTAGGCGTAAACAAGAAAATACTTTCACCAATTCGCTCTTGATGACCGTCAAGGGCATAAGTACCGCCCGCCACAAAGTCCACAGCTCTTTGCGCTTGGTCTGGATCCATCACCGTCAGGTTCAAAACCACAGACTTCCGTTCCTTAAGGGCTCGAATTGCTGCCGGCATCTCTTCAAAAGTGCGCGGCTCCATTACTACTACTTCCGAAATCCCGTTCATAGCTCCAGGCATTCCAATCACGTTATTCATTACTGACCCTACTCCCCCGGTTGGTGCAACGACATCCATACCTGTCGATCCTACTACTGACCGCTCTCGCATTCTACGATTTTGACGACGTTCTTCTTCGGCTGCTGCGACGGCAGCGGGGTTGGGTTCAGGCGCTTGGTAAAAGTTCTGATACCGCTCCCCTTCAGTTTCGTCGTATACGTCATCGTACTCAGGCTCATTGTTGATGCCTACAAAATCTCGCAGTTTAGAAAAAATATTCATGATTTACGCTCCTTCACGACTTTGCTGCCCCGACTATACTCGCGTTGCGCGTTAGTCGCGGGTGGCTGACTATTCTATATTTAACCCAAATTGTCTTTATCAGAAGATTTCAATTATTTATCCCCTCCTAGAGCCAAATAAGGTTTGTCCTAGCCGTACCATAGTAGCACCTGCTTGAATTGCCAAATGATAATCTCCCGACATCCCCATCGAGAGCTGCTGCATTTGAATGTAGGGCAAATTTTGCTGCTGGATTTTGTCAGCAAGTTCGCGGGTGCTGTTAAATAATTCTAGGATTTGCGACTCATCTAATCCCAGCGGAGGAATTGTCATCAAACCTTGAATTTTGAGATGCTGACATTTGCTGAGTTCTGGAAGGTCAGCCAGCAGTTCTGGAACGCTCCAGCCGTATTTGTCCGGGTCGGGCAACATTTTGACTTGCAGGCAGACTTGGGGAGAGCACGACTGTTCCCCGGCCAAGCGCGAAAGTCGCTGAGCGAGTTTTAAATTGTCGAGAGAGTGAATCCACTGGAAATGCTCTAGGGCTTTGGCGGCTTTGTTGGCTTGCAAGTGGCCGATCAAGTGCCAGTTGATATCCGGTAAATCTTGCAGTTGGCTTTGTTTTTCGGCAGTCTCTTGAACCTTACTCTCGCCAAAATCCCGGATACCGCCGTCGTATGCTTCGCGGATAGCATCAGTCGATACCTGTTTGGTAACGGCAATTAACCGCACTGATTCCGGCAAGTGTTGGCGAATGCTGTTAATTCGAGAGGCTATGGTCATGGGTGCTCAACGCTCTTGACGGGAGGGAAGGAAAATTTAGACAGTTACCAATTACAAAATTACTGATTGTCGTTATTGAAATGTGCGCTGGTGAATGGTCTGCAATTGGTCGTACTCGTGATATTGACCGCTGCGACGCAGGGTTCGCAGGCGAATTTCGACCATGAGGCGAGCGTCGGAGCGACTGATTGGTTCAAATCTCAGCCCGCCAGGGCCGTTTGTCACCAAAAAAAACAGGCGTTGGGCGTATAGGGTGGTAAATAATTCTTGGCTGTCTTCAACCTGGGATACCCTGAAGAGGAGGCCAAAGTTTGGATGATTCAGGTAAGTTTCGGTAGTCATTCACACTCACAATCTATCAATTTTAGATTAAAGATTTAGATTTTAGATTTTAGTTTCGCTCGATCGCCCGACGGCGTTGTTTGACGGCGGGGTACAAAGGGCGATCGCCGTAGCCGTGCAATAGTCTCCGTCGTGGCTGAGGCTTAATTGCCACTGGCAATTTCCCCAAACAGAGGCTTGTGCTGCTGCGGTTCCGTGCAGTTGCACGTTTGGAGCACCGTTTTCGGAGCGCCGAATTTCCACATCTGCATACCGTATTCCCCGCCATCCCGTGCCTAGAGCTTTGACAACGGCTTCTTTTGCTGCCCAGCGGCCCGCTAGTTGGTTGCAGGAAACTCGATTCATTTTACCTTTAATGCTGCTGTGTTGAGAATTTTGTTGTCCGCAATCCCTTTGTTCGGCGGGCGTGTAAACTTTTTCGAGGAAGCGATCGCCAAACCGGTCTAATGCGGCTTGAATGCGGGGAACATATACGATATCTGTCCCAAGATAGATGTTCAAGGTCTTGGTTCTCTAAATATTTGTCTCCATTACTTTAGCAGGACTGTCGCGCACCAGACAAAACTTACTCAAATGTCAATACGCTTGGGCCCGTGGAAAATTGTAGCGAAAATGTTGGGCGGAGTGAAACGGAGGGTTCGTTCCACGGGCCCAACCTACGCACGATCGGTTTTTTTAGCACTAACCCAAGCGTATTGACTCAAATGTATGCCCGTGCTTCAAAGCCCGCTCGAATCTTTCCTTCCCAATTCTTCAATCTCAAATCTAATCAATCTAAAATCTAAAAACTAAAATCTAAAATCGCAACATCTGTCCCAAGATAGATGTTCAAGGTATTGGTTCTCTAAATATTTGTCTCCATTACTTTAGCAGGACTGTCGCGCACCAGACAAAATTTACTCAAATGTTGGCCTGTACTCCAAACGACGAGCTTCATCAGTCATTCCCAATTCTTCAATCTCAAATCTAATCAATCAATCAATCAATCTAAAATCTAAAATCTAAAATCTAAAATCTCAACTGTCCCAACCCCAAACAAAGCGGGCGCTCCAGAGGAGGAGCAAGCAGCCGAGGGCGATCCAGTCTCTGATTTTCAATTGCAATTGGTGCCATTCTACACGGTGTCGATCGGGACTGGTGAAGCCGCGAACTTTCATGGCGCTGGCAATTTGTTCAGCTCGCAGGAGCAAGTTTTCTAACAGCCGCTCGGCTATCATCAACCACACTTGAGCGGCGCTGCGAAATCCTAGTTTTTTCCAGTTTATCGCTCTGGTTCTGACCGATCGCACTAAATTTTGTATTTCTTCCAATACTAGGGGAATGAATCGCAAAGATAAAGTTAATGTTAAGGCTATTTCGGTAATAGGCCAGTTCAAACGGCGCAAGGGCTGCATTAAGTTTTCAAGGGCGGCGGTAATTTCTTCGCTGGCTGTGGTGAGAAGGTAGAGGTTGGTGCTGTAAATTACTGTGAAAAATAGGGTGCTGACGTTGATAGCTAAATCTAGGGATTTGCGAGTGATTTTAATCGGGCCTTGTTTGAATACAACGTAACGGTAGTTTGTGGGTTGGGGGAGTTGATTTGGGCTTTGGGCTTTGGGATTGGGGATTGGGGAGTTTGAGCCTAAGTTAAAAGATTTGTACCAGGGTTGGGGCTTTTGAGGAGGTGGAAGGGTTGCCGGCTGTTGGGAAAAGGTTAATTCGTCGGCGGGGATGCGGGGCTGGTGTTCTGCGGGGAGTCCGTCGGGGGCGATCGCGCTGAGGCAAAATACTAATAGGCAGAATAGCAGCAGCAGTCCCATTTGCTGTTTCCACACGCGCCAAGGAATTGCTGCTGTTAGTGTCAGTACGATTAACATTCCTACTAGCATCAACCGCCAGATGGGATTGGCGAGTATTGGTGCAATCAGAAATGTCATCAACCACGCTAGTTTGACGCGGGAGTCTAGCCTGTGCAGCCAGGTTACGGGTTGTTCTAGGTAAAGTCCTATGGGGAGCGATCGAAGTAAGTCCATCTTGTCGATTTTAGATTTTAGATTTTAGATTTTAGATTGAGGGATTGATTGATTGAGGGATTGAGGGATTGATTGATTGAGGGATTGAGGGATTGATTGAGGGATTGATTGAGGGATTGAGGGATTGAGGGATTGATTGATTGATTTTTGAATGGGATTATTTGATTGAGCAATTGATTTTTTGAGTGGGGATTATTTTATTGTTTGATTTTTGATAGGAAATTTTTGTTGAATTTTGACATTTTTTTATTTGCGATTTGCTGTTGGGTTTTTAGCAATTAAAGTTTTGATCGACGCAACTGTCATCGCTAAAATCTCATTTGTTTCTGACATGATACTTTTCAATTTAGTGGCATCTACCAATTCAGCTTCAACTATTAACTCCATCCAGTAAAGACTTTCATCCGCTTCTTCTTCCACTATCCTGAGTTTAGAAATTAAGTCTGCTGTTGACTTAGCACGACAAGCCGCTCGATAATTGGCTCCTACAGAAGTTGCTGAACGTATTAACTGCTTGCCAATTACCTGAGAAGCGGAGCCTTTGGGCAGCGCATCTACTAGCTTAATAACTCTCAATGCTAGCTGCTTTGTTCTTCTTTTAAACTCTTGTTCGTCCACCTTGCGATTTGAGATTTTAGATTGTTTGATTTGGAATTGTTTCAAATACCAAGTAATTGAATTGCCAAGAGGCGAAGGAAGACAAAAGAAAAAAATCGCAACTTAATTATACCATTAAACTGCGTTTTCTCTTCAATCTAAAATCCAAAATCTCAAATCTAAAATTACTTGACGCGCAGTGCTCTATTGGTTGTGCTCATTTCGGTGGCACGAACTTTTTTGCCTCTCCAAAGTAGTCGCATTGGTGTACCGGTAAAGCCGAGGTGTTTGCGGAATTGGCTTTCCATGTAGCGGCGGTAATTTTCTGTGAAGCGTTTGGGATCGTTAACAAATAGGGCGATTGTCGGTGGCTGCGATCGCACTTGAGTACCGTAATAGATTTTGCCTTGTTTTCCTTGGCGGGTAACTGGGGCTGAGTGCCAGGTTGTGGCTTCTTCTATGACTTCGTTAATCACGGCGGTAGTGACGCGGCGTTTGTGTTCGTCGGAGGCTTTGTCTACTAATTCAATGATTTTTTCAACTCGCTGTCCACTCATGGCGCTAACAAAAATCATTTCTGCCCAGTCGAGGAAATAAAGTCGGGTTCTTACTTCTCTTTCGTACTCGTATATTGTGTCGGAGTCTTTTTCTACGGCATCCCATTTGTTGACGACTATGATGCAGGCTCGACCTTCTTGGCTGATGCGATCGGCTAATTTTTGGTCTTGATCGGTAACGCCGTCTATTGCGTCAATTACTAATAGTATGACGTTGGCGCGGCGGATGGCTTTGAAAGCGCGGTTGATGCCGAAAAATTCTGCGCCGTATTCGACGTTTTTCTTTTTGCGAATTCCGGCTGTGTCGATCAGGCGGTAGGTTTTACCGTTCCGTTCTACTAAGGTGTCGATCGCGTCGCGGGTTGTGCCGGAAATCGGGCTGACTATGGCGCGGTTTTCTCCGAGAAATGCGTTTAACAAACTCGATTTGCCGACGTTGGGACGACCGATAATTGCTACTTTAATTTCCTCAACTTCGGGTAATACTTCCGTGGGAAGATAAGTAATTAATTTGTCTAGCAATTCGCCGGTGCCGTTGCCGTGAATGCCGGAAACTGGGAAAGGTTCTCCGAGCCCCAATTGCCAAAAGTCTGCTGCTTGGGTAAGCCCTGTATTTTCGGATTCGCATTTGTTGACGGCGAGAATGACTGGGACTTTTTGCAGTCTCAGCCAAGATGCGATCGATTCGTCGCCGCCGGTGAGCCCGGTTTTTCCGTCAACTACGAAAATGGCTGCGCTGGCTTCTGCGAGGGCTGCCATTGCTTGTTCGCGAATTAAAGGCAGAAATTCTGTCTCGTCGTCGAATACTAGCCCGCCGGTGTCTACGACTTGATATTCCCGATCGCCCCAGTATGCTGGTCTGTAAGTGCGATCGCGCGTGATTCCTGGTTCGTCGTGGACGATCGCGTCTTGGGTGTTGGCTAAACGGTTGACGAGCGTCGATTTGCCTACATTGGGGCGTCCAATAATAGCAACTATAGGTAGAGACATAAAAGTAGCAGCAATTAGGCTGCGCCGTGATTTTGAGGTTTAGCCTTTTATTGTAAGCGAAGCTGGCCCAGATTGTATGCGATCGGGCTGCATCGTGTATTATACGCCCTCCGGGGCTGTGCTGCCCGCGCCGCGAACTCATGGCGACCTCTGGAAACGAGATCAAGTACGATCGGACTGTTAATCTGGATTACCAGAGCCTGGTAACGATAAATGCTTGCTGCACCTTCTCTAAAAATTGCTAAATGGAACGACTTATTTCTGTATTCGGGTTAGCTGTTTTTGTCGGTTTGTCCTACGCCTTTTCAGTCGATCGGCGCGCTGTCAAGTGGCCGCCCGTATTGTGGGGAATTGCTTTACAGCTAATTTTTGCTATTTTAATTCTCAAAACTGCTCCTGGTTTGGCTGTCTTTAAATTTTTGGGAGATTTGGTGACGCAGTTTCTGAATTTTTCTGATGCGGGGGCAAAGTTTATCTTTGGAGATAATTTTGCTGAACATTTTATCGCTTTTAAAGTGCTGCCGACTATCATTTTCTTCTCTTCGTTTATCACCATACTTTATCACTACGGCATTTTACAGCGAGTTGTGCAAGCAGTGGCATGGTTGATGATTAAAACCATGAAAACTTCGGGCGCAGAAACGCTTTCTTGTGCTGCGAATATCTTTATCGGGCAAACGGAAGCTCCTTTGTTAATTAAACCTTATTTGGCGGCGATGACGCTCTCGGAACTCCATGCTGTCATGACGGGAGGATTTGCCACAATTGCCGGCGGAGTCATGGCAGCTTATATTTCTTTTGGAGTACCGGCTCAACATTTAATTGCGGCGTCGGTGATGTCTGCACCAGCAGCTTTGGCTATTTCTAAATTGCTGTACCCAGAAACTGAAAAGTCGCTGACTGCTGGGGAGGTGGAGGTGAAGGTGGACCAGGTTTATGCTAATGCGGTGGATGCGGCGGCTTCGGGTGCTAGCGACGGGTTGAAGTTGGCGGCGAATGTGGCCGCTATGCTGATTGCTTTTTTGGGTTTGTTGGCTTTTTTTAATGCGCTTTTGGGGTGGTTTGGAGGGCTAATTAGTTTGCCTCAGTTGTCGCTCGAATTAATTTTTGCTTATTTGATGGCTCCGGTTGCTTGGCTGATGGGGGTGCCTTGGGCTGATTGTGCAGAGGTGGGGATTGTTTTGGGAAAAAAAACGATTTTGAATGAGTTTATTGCTTATTTAGATTTGATGAAATTGGTGAAACAACAGGCGATTTCTGAACGATCGCAAATTATCTCGACTTATGCTTTGTGCGGGTTTTCTAACATTGGTTCGATCGGGATTCAGATTGGGGGAATTGGTGCGATGGCCCCGCAGCGGCAAGGCGATTTGGCTAGGTTGGGCGTGAGGGCGATGATTGCTGGGTCTTTGGCTTGTTTTATGACTGCTTGTATCGCGGGGATGCTGATTTGAAAGTTGTGAGTTTTTAGTTAAGCTGTGCGGTGCTTATGGTGCACCTTACATTAACTCCAGTAAATCTTATTAAATAAAAGTTAAAAAATCCACAAAATTCTTTGATGGGTGGTATTGCTTTGATGATTGGTGAGGCAGGAGATGGAATTTTAGCGATCGGCTATTATTGAAAATAAGCAGGAGTTTAGTTTTTGACGAAAGCTTAAAACAGCAGCTTAAAAATGGAAACTAAATTTCCCTCAAAGCTCAACACATTAGGTGGTAATATGGCTGTTCTGCAACTAGAAGACGGTAGAACATATACGGATATCCGGGCGATCGCCAGTCAACTGGCAGTTTTAAATATTGAGATCGATTCCCTGCCCACCAACGAAAATCCGGCGTTTCAAGAACTGCTAGTTCAAGACATTCTCAATGTAACAGAAAAACAGCAGATTCTCGCAGCATATAATAGCGAGTTTGAACAGTTTAAGCGCGCCAGCGGATATCGGTGGTGCGACTTAAAAGTGCTGCATCCAGGTTCGCAGCAGATTTACGCGCTGATGACTCAAAGCGATCGCACTCACACCCACACCGATGCAGAAGTTCTTCACATTTTAGCTGGGGAATGCGTTTTTGGGTTTGTGTATTCTAACGGCTCTCAGGTACAATTAATGCTGGAAGCTGAAGAATACATTAAAGTGCCGGCTAATACCGAACATTGGTTTTATCTCACTCCGTCGCTGTACTTGAAAGCCTTGCAGTATTACACCAGTGCTCAAGGCTGGGTTCCTAAGTATACCAACAGGAAACTAAAAATTACAAACTAAATCTAGGGTGCGCTTCGGCGCACCTTCCTCTATCAAAATAGGCGATTGAAATGGCGAAACTACAAACAAAGTCTCTCTATAAAAGACGAGGATTAAATGCTTTCTACTTCATTAGGTGCGGCCATTTCAATTTCTTCGCAACGCTGCAAAAGCGCTTCTATTTCCTGAGCTAAAAAAATAACTTCCGGCCAAGAAGAACCGTTAATTAAATCTTGAGCGTGAGCTAATTTGTTTCTCAATGCCTCTGCTGACTTTAAAAAACGCTCCCCGTAGCGTTTGGATTTGAGCCCCAGCCGATCGACTATTTCAGCAGAAGTCAGGATTAAATCTCGCTTGTCGCAGAATTGCAGGTAATCGATCAAGTCAATTGCTTCATTTCGCGATCGCCCCAATTCCCAAAGGTGTTTTGCGGCTAAAATACGATCGCCCTTAAGGAATTTCTGCCAAGAATCTTGGGGAAAGTAAATCCGCACTATCCGCAATAAATTCATTTCCAGAAGCGTCACCAATCCAAACAGCAGCATCCGCACCGGTGCTTTTTGCAAATCGCCACAGGTAACGATCCCGTCGATCCTGTTGCTTTCCAATACAAATAATCTGGGTTTTTCTCGCAGCAGCGGCAGCAATTCCATCAAAGGAGTCGAGGCGGCAATTAATTGGGAGGGGTGAAAAATTTGCTGGTAGTCGCTGCACTTACCTGCGATTAAGTGCGATCGTTCTACATAGCCGCAAACCGTGCCATTTTCTTCGATACCGAGCACGTCAAAATCGCGGGCCTCCATCCACGATCGCAATTTGGCCGCGTCTTCGCAAGCGGGGACAGCTTTCAGCGGTTCCGCGAGGTATTTAACTGTAATGCTGTCTTTGAATAAATCCCGCAAGTCGGCGGAACTTGATTTTAAATGTTTCATCTCATGTCCGGTAATTTCATCGATCGTTGCGCGACAAGAGGACAATTCATATTGTAGCTGCAAGTGAAGACGCCGTATTACCGTGGGAGAATCTCAGTTTTGTAAAAAGGGTTTTTTAGAAGTGCGATCGTTCCCCCTTGCACTCCTGTAAAATCCAAACTGAGATGCTGCTTTACCCAAGGCGTGTCAACTTAACGTTAAACCCTCAGTCCCGCAGCGGTTGAAACCCCTACCTCAAAGCGAAAGTCCTCGCTACGAGGACTAATGAGTTCTTCAGTCCTCTTTGAGAGGACTTTAGCTATGAGACAGGGAATTCATTCCCTGGCGGACTGCCGGTGAGCGGGAGGACTGACAGATTTCATGATATTACTTACTGGCTAATTCCGGGCAATAATGATTGGCGGCAAGGGTGGTAATAATATCGGCATCGGCGAGAAAACTTTCTTTGGCAGTTGGATTTTCGATACTGACAGCTTGCCCGATCGCTCTTAATTTAACTTCCGGCAGAGAAACTCCCGATTTTGCTTCCGCACACATTCTTTTAGCGGCCGCAATTTTTTGACCAGGGGCCCTTCGGATTGCTTGCAGTAAATTGTCCGTTGCTTCGGGAGAGTAGCTTTTTGCTAAGCGTTTGTAGTCTTCGAGAAATTTTCCATCATTTCCTGTCAGCTTAATGTCGGATTCTTGAGGCGAACACAACAAATTTAAGTTAATTACTTCTCCCACTGAATTAACAAGAAAACATCCTTCGCGTTCTTGGGCGATCGCGCTTTGGTTGCTGGGTACAAATTGTATAATAACGGCGGACAGAACAGCAGTTAAACGCGAGTAATTTAGCATGGAAATTATGTGATATATTTGGCATTTCTAACCGCCGAATGCTGAGCAATGCGGGTGTTTTTGAGTTAGAGCGTGTCCGGTAAATTAACCGAAATAATTGTAGGGGCGGGTTTCACCAACCATCTATACTTCTAACTAAAAATCTACATAAACCCGCCCTCCAAGCTGTCGGCAATTCAACAAAAATAATATCACACGAACATTTCGTTGTCTAGGGAAGTTTTCATTAACAGCAAACATCCCCCTTCTGTGAGGGGCGAATGTGTGGAACCGGGAACCGATCGAATGTAGTCGCCTTGATGGCAAATTTCCCCTTCTACAATTAAGTCTCCTTCTAATACAAGCACTTCCTCCGAGGCAGCGTGTCGGTGCATGGGAAATGTTACTCCCGGTTCTAGGCGCATCAAGCAGGTAATTTCGCGCTTTTTTTTGTCAATATAAAGCTTGCCGAACGAAACTCCCGGAACTCCATAAGATTTCCATTTGAGATCGTGCGATCGCACTATTAAAGATGGAGTATTGTTCTCGGTTGGGGAAGTAACAATTGGCTTTATATTGGCTGATTCTGCCGGGATTGACGGCAGTTCGGCTATACGCTGGAACAGGCGGTTTTTGAGGTCGGGGGCGACAGGAACTGGGGGGGCTGTGTAGGCGATCGCGGCAATTGTGGATTCAAAAGCAGCTAATTCACTTGTAAGTTCTGGGGACTCTTTCAATTTCTCTGCAAATGCGCCGCGTTCTGACTCGTCGAGGATATCGAGAGCTTGAAGGGCTGCAAGGATATTAAACTCCTCGTCTGGCATCATTTCCATCTGTTTTCCGCCATTAATTGTAATTCAGCCTAGGTTAATTTTAAACTTGAAATTGGTCTGCTGCCCTCGCACTCAAGATGGATGATGAGAGATGCCACAATTTTAGATTGATGTTAAACAACTTAAATTTTGTTTTTTGACTCTCTAAAATTCTTCGCTCAAAGCTTGACGCAATTTGGAAATACCCAACCGAATTCTGGTTTTGATTGTACCTGTCGGGATACCAGTTTTAGCTGCGATCGCCGCGCAAGTCAGCCCTTGGTAGTAAGCGAGTTCGATCGCCTCTTGCTGTTCCTTTGGCAGTTTTTCTAAGGCTGCTTTGACTTGTTCGCTGCGTTCTTTAAAAATTGCATCTTCCATCGGTTCTGCAACGCTAGAGATGGGTATTTTAGCCTCTTCCAGACAAGCTTCAGCAGCCCGGACTGTTCGCTGCATCGCTCGGAGCCGATCGAGGGAACGGCTGCGGGTAAGCATGAACAACCAGGTATCTGCTCGACTGCGAGAAGGATCGTAAGTTGCTGCTTTTTGCCAAATTTGGGAAAAAACATCGAGTACCACTTCTTCAGCTTCTTCTACCGAACCCAGGATTTTGTAAGCGAGAGCATAACTTGGGCGACCGTAGCGATCGTAAAGTTTAGCTAATGCCGTTTGGTCTTTCCGGGCAATCTGCACTAAAAGCAGCGATTCATCGCCTGACTTCTGGCCTGTCATTTCAGTGTACCCAAAATTTTTGTTTTGACTGCACAGATCCAAAATTAAAAATTCGGCGTATATCACTACAGAACATAATTGTAAGTTTGAAGTTGGGGTACAAACTGGAGTATGCCTTTTTAGGCTAATTTTGTCGTGCTTTGAATTGTAAAAATCCCAAGTCATCTTGGATTTTACCACCTAATTAATTATTTGGTTGAGACTTAGCAATCCGCTTTATGCAGAACAAAAAAATCCCTGAGCGTGAAGAGTCAATCGATTTTCGATTTTCGATTTTCGATTTTCGATTAAAGAATTGAAGCATTGACCAGACGGATAAATACGTTCGGCAAGTTTCATCGGATACAGGTTTTTTATTTCTGGACGGATGAATCACGTGGCGGGTATCCTGGATGCTTGATTGTCAAAACAGCGCCATTCACTCGTTCCCAATCTCTGTCGGCTCGCTCCCAATAAGAGCCGGGAAACCCCTCTAAGCGAGGCTCTGGCTCCGCTCTATCGAGGGAAGCCGTGTCTGGGAGCAGGCATTCCCAAGGATAGTCCGGGAACGAGTAAATCCTCAATTAGCCACTTTTTTACATAAATTAGTCTGGCAGCACAGATCCAAAATTGCCAAACCTTCGTATACCACCAATAGGAGACGGCTCAGCAACAGCGCCAAAGCCCGACAGGTTGACAGATTGCAACCTGTTGCTACAAAAGTCCAACCCGCGAATGCGGGTTATTTACCATTGATTTGTGCAAAATTATCATTGAAATAAAGGTGCTAACTGTGAAGCTCACAAAAAAAATTCGCCGAACCATACTAGCTATTGAAGTAGCTCTAATTGCTCTATTAACTCCAGGGATAATTGTCGCTTCTGACCACGACGACGGCGAAGTAGATATCAAAGGTCGCGCGGTCAATTTAACTGACCTATATGTATATCGCGAAAAAGACCAAAACTCCGGTGCTGCGGACGGGGATTTAGTATTTACCATGAATTCAAATCCCAGGTCTGTCGCCCGTTATCAATATTATTTCAGCACTACAGCCCTCTACCAATTTCACATCACGCAGGTAGGTGACGTGAATTCTACACCTACTGGACGTTCGGATATTATCTTGCGGTTGGCCTTCAGTCCGCCTAACAATAGAGGTATGCAAGCGGTAGCTGTAACTGTTGTTCGCGGTGGCTCGGAGACTGTTGCTAAGACTACAGTTAACGGCGGGCTAATTGCCACAACTCCGCTGAATTCTAATGCTGTTTTGAATACAGTACCTGTGGGCGGTTCTAACTTGACTGTATTTGCGGGTTTACGCGAAGACCCGTTTTTCTTTGATGTGGAACAATTTTTTAGAGTTCGCGCCGCAGCTTTGGGAACGGGGCCGCGCACTGCTTTTAAAGAACCGAGTCAAGCGATCGACTTTACTAAAGGTTACAATGTCAATACAATTGCTGTGCGCGTTCCGAAAGCGTTTTTGCAAGCAGGAACAGGGGCAAATACTTTTGATGTTTGGTCAACAGTTTCGATCCGGGATGGAGCTGGCGGTTTTAAACAATTCGAGCGTTTGGCAAGACCTGCAATTAATGAGGGTTTGATAGTTACTCCCGCTTATCTGGAAGCATTCAATAATATTCCTCCGAGATCGGATTTGAGCGCTGCTGCTGCTCCGGTGCGGCAGGAAGCTGTTGCTACTCTGAATGCTGTCGATCTTTTGGACGGTCGGGATAATGTCGATCCAAATGCGATCGCCGGAGCTTTCTTACCCGATGTCATGCGGATCGATACCACAAAAACCAGCGGCTACGCTAGCGCTACAAATGCTCAAGGAAGCTTGATCGGAGGTCGTATGCTGATGGACGACGTTATTGATATCACTCTGGGAGCTTTGGTGGGTTCTCCGGTTGGCGATAACGTTTCTTATAACGGAACTCCGGGAAATCCGGCTCAAGGACACAAACCTTTAGAACCGACTTTTCCTTATTTGGCTTTGCCTAATTAGTCAGTTGACAGTTGACAGTTGACAGTTGACAGTTGATGGTAGTCAGCTCTATGAATGTAGGGTGCGTCGCTATGAGATTTTTAATGAAACTTGCAGATTATAGATGGCGACGCACCTTACCACAATAGAAAAGGCTTTTTTAAACCGCAGATGAAGGCTGATTAACGCGAATTTATGAAAACAAAAATAGGACAAGGAATAAAATCGGATGTTTTCTCGTGGTGGCTGCTGATAGCAGTTCCTTTATTTGGAATGGTATTAGTGAATTCACCTCCTAATTTGCGTTTTATTTCCGATAAATTTTCTAACAAAAGCCCCGAAAATCTCGATACTAATTACCGCTATCATTTTTCGGAAAGTTTGAGAAATAATCCCAATCAAAAGGAAGCTATTCAGCAAGAGATTGCTTTTTACCAGCAGCGGTTGGCTGTTGATTCCCGCAGCGGTTTGAACCGGGCGTCACTGGCGGGATCTTATTTGAAAATGGCTCGCGCTACTGGGGAGGGAGGTTGGTTTTTATTGGCAGAACAAGCGGCTCAAAGGTCGATCGCCGATTTGCCTTTTGACAACCAAGGTGCGTTGTTAGTTTTAGCTCGAATTGCCGAGGCCAGACACGATTTTGCTACTGCTTTGCGCTTTGCTAAACAGGCGGGTTCTGACAATGAAGATGCGATCGCCCTTTCAGTTACATCTCACTTAGCGATGGGAAAAGTGAGCGAGGCAAATGCAGCAGCAGAAGCCTTAGTTAATCGGATTCCTAACTTGGGTTCTCTCACTTTGAGAGCTTTAGTGAGAGAGTCTCAGGGCCGAGATGCTGAGGTTTTGCAGGATTACCGGCAAGCAATGGCGGCTGAGGAACCGGGAGAGGTTGCGGGTTCGGCGCGGGCCCGATCGCTCTTGGGTCGATTTTACGCGCGTCGTGGGCAGTTTGTGCAGGCGAAAGCGCTGTTTTTGGAGGCGCTGCGGTTGGTGCCGCGATACCCGCTGGCGCTGATTTATTTGGCGGATTTGGAGACGCGCCAGGGCAATTATCGGGAGGCGGAAGGTTATTACAGCAAGGTTTCTGCGTATTCTGGCGGGGTTGAGACTGTGTTCGATCGCATTGTCGATCGCGGTATGGCGAGGGTGAAGGATTTGCAGGGAGATGCGATCGAATCCCGGCGACTTCGCGACAAAGCAGAAGCGGGGCTGCGACAGGAACAGGTTTCTGGCGGTTTTGGCCACCGGCGCGATTTGGCAAGTTTGCTGCTGGAAAAAGGTCGATCGCAGGATGTCACCGAAGCGCTGGCGTTAATGCAGGAGGAGGTGAAAATTCGGCGGGATGCGGTGACGCTGGATACTTTGGCTTGGGCGCTTTCCGCCACTGGGGAATGGCAAAAGGCTGATCGAGTGATGGCCGAAATAATGCGATCGGGGATTCGGGATGCGGGGATGTTTTACCGGGCTGGTGCGATCGCCCGGACTTTAGGTAAGGATGCTGAATCTCGCGCTTATTTTCAAAAGTCCAAGGAAATTGATCCGACTTTTGACGATCGATCTCGCCAAGCATTGGGTTCACAGCAGTTGACATTTTACCTAGATTAACCTAGGTTTTAGTTACTAAATTCTCGGTAAATTGACTAACAGACTAATTAGCGTTGGTGATGTCGATCGAAAGAGAATGTGTAACTTTTGAAAAAGACCTCGCCAGCGACGTTTCGGAAATAAAAAACTCATTGAAACACTTGCAAATCCTGCGCGAAGCGATTAATATACTAGGATGCAACCACATTGAGAGGTCGAATCAATGGCTACCTTAACTTATTGTAAAGGCTTGCCCACGCCAGCAGATGAACTCAACGAACTTGGATTTACAGATTTCGAGATGTTCTTGGAAGCTTACGCCCCAATTTTCAGGGCGGCCAGTATTGAAACAGTCAACCACTTACTTTTAAATACAGAATTCAAGAAGTCCGACTGGAACACACACTTACAGCACACCTACGGCATCAATAAGCGCCATGCAAATGGCGTAATTAGTGCTGCCAAAGGTCGTGTAGACGGCGCTAAAGAACACAGAATTTTACACGTAAAGACTCTTGAAGGAAAGATTAAATCCATTAGTGCGTGGCTCAAGAAAGCCGAGCGTAAGTTGGCATTAGCTCGTAAATTTTATGCCAACAAAAAATGGCATAATTCAAAGACAGGTTGTAATTTACCCATAGCTTGCTCGCTCCCATACAAATCTACCAATTGGCAGAGTTTACGCTTTCAAATACACCATAAAAAGCGTAGACTGACCCGGTTAACGAATAGGCTCGAACACTTAAGAGTCAAGCCAATCAAAGTCTTCGTCCCTCACAGTGATATTTTCGTTGTCGGTTCCAAGGACGAGTCTTTCGGTAATCAAGTCTCCCAGTGGAATGGGAACACAATAACTTTTAGAGTCCCCAAATGCTTAGAGTCACGATTCGGGAAAGCTGTATCTTCCGAGGTTGGTGATTTCAATCGCAACATAAATAGACTACCAGAATGCGGGGCTAAGACCTGGCATTTCTACCGTAAAAACGGAAAGTGGGTTATTGCCTTGCAATTTACTCCCAAGCCTGTGAATCAAGTTTCTAGAAATAGGATGTACGGTTGCATTGGTATCGATATGAATCCTGGTTCTATTGGGTGGGCGTATGTTGATACTGAAGGGAATCTCAAAGCCAAAGGGCAGATTCCATTGCAGATGGGCTTACCGAATGGCAAACAGCAGGCTCAGATTGTTTATGCTTGCCTGCAACTGGCAAAAAAAGCCACCGAGTTTGAATGTTCTGTAGTCTGCGAAGAACTTGATTTCTCGGCAAAAAAGCAATCTCTAGGGGAGGAAGGTAGAAAGTATGCCCGAATGTTATCAGGTTGGGCGTATAGCGAGTTCTACAAACAACTCAATTCTATTTTGTCGAATCGCGGAATTGAGTTAATTGCAGTCAACCCGGCCTATTCAAGTATTATCGGCTTGGTAAAATACTTAAAAATGTATGGATTAGCCAGCGACGAATCGGCTGCACTGGTAATTGCTCGCAGGGCTATGAGATTAAGTGAAAAAATACCTCGCTCCTTAACCGCCTATTCCGAGATGAACCCGGAAAAGCACGTAGGTCGCGAGTGGAGCCAACTGAATAGAAAAATCAAACGTTCCGCTGTAATATCACGTCGTTGTGATTATTATAGCGTTTCTAACTGGAGTTTCTTGGTCAACCTCGACATTGAGGAAGCGTAAGCGCGCTAAGAAAGAACGTTTAAAGCTTATACCGCAGAGCTTACCCAGGTTTGCCTAGGTTTTTATAAGCGGTTTGGGAAGTTATGAATTTTGAGATTAGCTAATAGCAGCCATTCGGCAAAGTTCGCTATTCCGTCAATCCGCCAGGGGTTGAAACCCCTGGCTAAAAGCTTAAGTCCTCTCAAGAGGACTAAAAGATTTCACTAAAAAGTAAAAAATCTTTTAGTCGGTTTCAACCGACTTTCGCTATGAGACGGGGATTTCAATCCCCGGCGGGCTTGCGGGTAAGCGCGCTGGAAAAATCACAACAAACACAAATAATTCATCCGAAAATCACTAAAAAAACAGGGATTTATGCAGTACAAACTGAACCGAATTTCACAATTATTTATCCTATTCTTCCTGACACTTTCCTTGTTACTAACAACCTCAACTCGACCTGTTTACTCGCACTGGTCAGACTTATCCGTAGCAGAAATAGTAGTCAACGATTTGCAAGCCGAAATAACATTAACTTTCCCAACCGGCTTAACAAACTTCGCCGACGACAATCGAGACAGCCAGCTACAACCTGCTGAAGTTCGCAGCCACCAAACACAGCTAGAAAAGTTTTTTAGCCCACAAATCCGCCTCACCAACAGTAGCAACATTCAAGGCTCAGTAGCAGTAAACCCGCTAGAAATAGCAACTGAAACCTCCAGCTTAATACAGCAGCCCAATACCCACAGCACCTTAATTTTAAACTACACCTGGCCCGCACCTTCTCAAGATAAAACTCCCGCTTTACCTGATGCAATTTCCATCTCCAAACCTAATTTTCGGATTAATTACAATCTGTTTTTGCCCGGAGTTCCGACAGCTAGCTGTCAAGCTACGATTGTGCAAGCGGGTGCTGTAAAAAGCTTTGTGTTTACGCCGCAAAACCGGGACTTTTTGTTAGCAGGAAAGGAATCTATCTGGGATTCAGGTTGGAGTTTGCTGCTAGCAGTAGCGGGAGCATTTGCTTGGGGATGTGTGCACGCGATGTCGCCCGGACACGGCAAAACCATAGTCGGCGCTTATTTAGTGGGTTCGCGGGCTACTCCGATACACGCTTTATTTCTAGCAGCGACGACTACAATTACTCACACTGCCGGCGTGTTTGCTGTGGGCGGAATTACTTTGTTTGCTTCTAACTTAATTGACCCAGAAAAATTAGATCCTTGGCTGAGTTTAATCTCTGGTTTATTAGTAGCCTTCATCGGCCTTAACTTACTCTTATCAAAAATTAAGACTAGGTTGGTAGTAAAAAAGGAAGTTCTCAAAAAAATCAAAAGTAAAATTTTTAATAAAAACTGGTTTCTCAGGAATAAAGTCTTTACTGCGGAATGTGAAGAACCAGTGAATCTTTTGAGTAGGGGAAGTTGGGAGCGAGAATTTAAACCTGTAAAACCAGATATATCTCACCACTACCACCATCACGGAGACGGCAGGATTCACTCGCATTTGCCTCCCGGTACTGACGGTTCTGCTATTACTTGGAAAAGCTTATTAGCGTTGGGAATTTCCGGCGGTTTGTTGCCTTGTCCTTCCGCTTTGGTGATGCTGTTGAGTGCGTCGGCTTTGGGCAATGTTGGTTTGGGAATGACGTTAGTGGTAGCCTTTAGTTTGGGATTGGCTTTGGTGCTAAGTGCGATCGGATTAATCTTAGTTTATGCCAAACGGAATTTTGATAAATTGCCAAAACAGATAACAGCAGTCAAATTTCTGCCTGCGATTAGTGCGATGTTTGTAATGTTTTTGGGGTTGGGAATTACCGGACAGGCGATGTTGAAAATATTGGCTACAAATCAATGGGTAATTGGCAATGGATAAGCATAAAATTAGGACTCTCCCTCCTAACTACAAACTTACGAATAAGTCTGATTTTTGATACCCGATTTCTTGAAGAAGCCGGGTATCTGGGTATTCTGTTTTTTAGCCGTTGCTCACTTATCAGGCCGCACTATGTTTATTAATAATTTCGGCTAAACCCGGTACTCCGTTTTCCACGTAATTCTTAGCTGAGGGGCGGAGTTTGGCATAGGCGCCTTTAACCATCGCTCTTGTGCTTTTCTCGACCCTTTTGTCGCTGATTTGGAGCAATTCGTCTGCTACTTCACCTTTTCTTTGGGCTAGATATTCTACTGGGTTGCCATTGTTTACCCCTTCAGCCCACATCGGATCGAGTGCGATCGAGATTTCTGGCAGAAGTTGATCGACGACTTGGGCGCAATAGTCAGCCCGTATCCCTTTGACAGTAGAGTAGGCAGCTTTAAGAGCCAAACCACCCAATCCCGGCGCTGCTGCAACTTGTTGGTCTATCAACTTTACACAGTCATCTACAAAAGTTTCTCTGTTGTTTTCATTCAAGAGAATATCGCTAAGTCCCATTTTCGCTTTCCTTAATTTAATAGTCAATGTGCTTATACCAATTTTTTATGCGGCTGCATAGAATCCGATCACCCTGGCGCCCCCCGCGGGAGGGGGGAACAAGATTCTTATCAAAGTCAACCCCTACTCCCCAACAACCAGGGGGATTTAGGGGGATCGAGATATGTGCAACTTTACAATAAATTGGTATTATTAGCTTCGATCTCAATCTGACATCATATATCTATTTTGAGCCATTACTCAAGGTTTCCCAAGTTTTTTAAGGTTTGAAAGTCTTTACTTGACAAGCTGATGTTGAGATTTGTTTAGTATTTTATGGGAATTAATGTTCTATCTGCTACTCATTATTAGCCTACGGTTTGTAGTCAGGGCTTTAGTCCTTATTAGGTGAGATTAATGAGGACTAAAGCCCTGACTACAAACTGATGAGTTGTGAACAGCCACATAGAAAAGAGGACTGATCGAAAAAAATATTAGAAAGGCTCTGTCTAAGTCCGATCGCACTTGCACGTATGAGCTGGCACGTATCATTAGGATTGGACATTCGGCTTGATGCCTGCAGGTACTGAAACGAGGGGAAGTTTCACGGTTTGAGCCGGGCGATCGCTCGATCGCAATACCAAATTTTTCGGTAATTTCGCGGAAGTGCTTAGTCCGGGAAATATTTGAAGCGATAAGGTTAAGCCGGCCGCTAATAATAATTTTTCTAACATGGCACTCTCTCCACTACATATGCCCTAGGGCATAATTCCTCTTACACCTACAACATATAAACATCCTCAGTCGCTTGGTGCGATCGCATGGGCATAGTTAAGTGACATATATCACCACTGAGGAGGGGGTGATGGGAATAGGGGGTGTGGGCCTAGGGGGTAATGGGCATTAGGGATGTTGGGGAGAGTGGGAAATCTTGACTCGCACTTGAGGCGTCAACATCCGTTGAACGTGTTAAATTCCTTACACTACTTCCTTGCCAAACTTCCCTACAAATCAAGAATTGTCCTAGAGAAAGAAGCCGTTGAGTCTCTCTCAAAGGTAGAATTAGCGCGTAGAAGTTATTTGACACAGCGGAGGTACCGACAATATGCTTGCATACTTTCTGGCGTTAGCGGTCGGTCTAGGCAGCTTCAGTATTTACATGGCGGCCTTCTTTTTTCCAGAAGTGCACCGCAAAAGTGATTTTACCTGGAGCGGGGTAGGGCTTTTTTATGCGTTAATTTTATGGGCTTGTGCGGGACGAATTACTGGTGCTCTCCTGCTTGGTCAAATGGCGGGCGTGGCGATGTTGGGCTGGTTTGCCTGGGAAACTCTGACTTTGCGCCGGCAGGTGACGCCCGTTGCTGAGCAAACGCCGATTCCTCAGTCGGCGAATTTGGCTGCAGCAGGCGTGCCGTTTGCTGGCTTGTTTGCCAAGAAAAAAGAACCCGCTGCAGCGAAAAAACCTAAGTTTGTTCGATCGCCCAAACCGAAAACTGATGTGGTTCCAGCACCCACTCTGGATAAGGGCGAGGTAAAGCTAGAGGAACAGCCAGCGATTCCCCCCATAGCTGAAAGTATTGCTGAAAGTGCGATCGACGAGGCAACGGCAGAAAGTGCGATCGCCCCTGACTTGAAAATTCCCGACTCGAAAGCACCTGCAATTGCAGAAATACCAGTGTTTTCAGTCGAAACTCCTGCTGCTGAGACTTCACAACCTCCAGCAGAATTAGCCAGCAACTTCACTCCTCTACCTCTACCTCTAGAAATTTCAGAAATAGCCGTTGCACCAAGTGTGGAGCCAGCAGAGGCTCAGCCAGAGCCTCAACAGCAGGCAGAAGTCGATGATTTTGACGAGGAAACAGAATGGAGGACAGCCGTTAAAGAGTCGCAGGCGGCAGCGGCAGCGGCTGCCCCAACGGCGGCCCCAAATCCTCCTACTCCTCCTAAACCAGCTAAAAAAGCCGGCGGTTTCGGTAGTCTGTTTGACAATATCAAAAATAGTCTCGGCGGTATGTTGGGACGGGGTGCGGCTAAAAACAAGTCTGATGCAACTCCCCAGACGCCAAAACCTTCAGCGACTCCAGAATCGATCGCACCTGAATCTAAAATAACGGCAACTCCTGCACCGGGTATCGACCAAATTCTCGAATCCGAATTAGCCCAGGCGGCTGCGGAAGTGGCTGCCGAAAGCAGCAACACTGCTGTGGAAACAAGCCTTGGAGTGCCGTTTCCCACCAATGTTGAAGCAATGGCCGCGTTGATGGCCACAGAAACCGCGAGTTCTGACAAAATAGGGGACGGGATGATCGAAGATCGATCGTCCGCTGAAATTCAGACACCGCTGGCTGCAGTTGGTGAACCGGAAGCAGCAGCCCCTGCTGTATCTCTGGAAACCCAGACACCGCTGGCTGCAGTTGGTGAACCGGAAGCAGCAGGCGTACCGGAAGCAGAAGCCCCTGCTGTATCTCTGGAAATGACTGTGGTGGAAATGGCAGCGCCTGTAGAGATAGAAGTACCGGGAGAACCTGGGTTGAGCGTGCAGGTGGAAACGGTTTCAGTATCAGTGATCTCGATCGAATCTACAGGTGAAGAACTCTCTTCTGAGGCAGAACCAACTGAATTGAGTCCCCCGAATCACCCCGATCCGAATCTAGTCGAAACTGCTAAACCGGCCACTGAATCCAAGTCTGAGAATGTATCCGGCGAAGATAAGCAATCATCTTGAGCCAAAAAGCAAAAGGTAGAAACCAGAATTTTTTTGATTCTGCCTTCTGCCTTCTTACTTTTTACTTATTACTTTTTACTTATTACTTCTTACTTTTTACTTCTGCCTTCTGCCTTCTGCCTTCTGCCTTCTTCCTTCTTCGTTAATATTATGAAAGCAATTATGGTCGTGGGAACAACATCTCACGCAGGGAAATCTTTACTCGTGGCAGCTTTGTGTCGAATCTTTTCTCGGCGAGGCTGGCGGGTAACTCCGTTTAAAGGTCAGAATATGGCACTGAATTCCTATGTCACAGCCGCCGGCGGAGAGATTGGCTACGCTCAAGCAGTGCAAGCTTGGGCCGCGGGCGTCGCACCTTGGGTAGAAATGAATCCGATTTTGCTCAAGCCACAAGGAGACATGACTTCTCAATTAATTGTCAAGGGCCGGGCGATCGCCAATGTGCGAGCATCTCAATATTATGAACAGTATTTCGATATCGGCTGGCAAGCTATTCGGGACTCTTTAGAATTTCTAAAGCAAGAATTTGACATGATTGTGTGTGAGGGAGCCGGTAGCCCTGCTGAGATTAATCTCAAACACCGCGATTTAACAAATATGCGGGTAGCTAAATATTTAAAGGCTCGAACTTTGCTAGTAGTTGACATCGATCGCGGCGGTGCTTTTGCTCACATCATCGGTACTTTGGAATTGCTCGATCCAGACGAACGAGCTTTAATTAAAGGATTCATTATTAATAAGTTCCGAGGGCAAAAATCGATCTTAGATCCGGGCCTGACTTGGCTAGAAGAAAGGACGGGAATCCCGGTAGTTGGGGTGATTCCTTGGATAGACGAAGTGTTTCCCTCAGAAGATTCTCTCGATTTGCTCGATCGGCGTTCTCCCAATTCTCAAACCGACATAAATATTTCGGTCATCCGCCTGCCCCGAATTTCCAATTTTACCGACTTTGACCCCCTAGAGTCGGAAACTTCCGTCACCGTCAAATATGTCAGCCCAAAAGACAATTTAGGCCATCCAGACGCCGTGATTTTACCAGGCTCTAAAACTACAATTTCCGATTTGCAGGTGCTGCGCCAAACAGGTATGGCAAAAGCTATTCAAAATTATTTAGTAGCTGGCGGTACAGTCATGGGAGTTTGTGGCGGCTTTCAGATGCTGGGAGAAAGTATCACCGATAAAGAAGGCATTGAGGGAGAAAAGGGAGAATTTCCCGGATTGGGATTGCTACCTTTAAAAACTGCGATGGCACCGAACAAAATTGCGCGCCAACGAATCGTAACATCTAACTATCCTCAACCGGGTTTGCCAGTTTCCGGTTACGAAATTCATCAAGGAAAAACGCAAATCCTAGAGTCAGATTTGACTCAACCGCTATTTGACGATGCTAGTTTAGGCATTGTCAATACTTCTCAATCAATTTGGGGTACATACCTGCACGGCATCTTTGACAACGGAGCTTGGCGGCGAGCTTGGTTAAATCACTTGCGGCAGCAGCGGGGACTCCGCGCATTGCCTACAGGTATTCCTAATTACCGAGAACACCGCGAAACTCTGTTAGACTCTCTAGCAGATACAGTGGAAAAGCATTTAGATATAAAGCATATTTTAGGTTAATTAGTTAACTGTTGACTGTTGACTGTTGACTGTTGACTGTTGATTATTGTTTATTAGAGTTGAGGTTCAAATTCAATGACAAAAGTTTGTTTTTTACCTGATAACGTGACAGTTGAAGCTGAACCAGGAGAGCTTTTGCTAGATGTAGCCAAACGTGCAGGGGTTTCTATTCCTACCGGCTGTCTCATGGGTTCTTGTCACGCTTGCGAAGTAGAAATTGATGGCGGAGATACGATTTGTGCTTGTATTTCCGGCATCCCTTCGGGGAAAAAGCAAGTGACAATTAATCTGTATGTTGACCCGACTTGGTAATTTGTTAGTTGACGGTTGACTGTTGACGGTTGACTGTTGACGGTTGACTGTTGACGGTTGACTGTTGACGGTTGACGGTTGACGGTTGACGGTTGACGGTTGACGGTTGACGGTTGACGGTTGACTGTTGACTGTTAACTGTTGACTGACAACTGACAACTGACTAATTCTTTTGCCATTCTTGCTGTTTCTTGCGAGCAGATTGCAGCCATTTTTGGGATTCGGGATAAACAGTTGTGCCGGGTTTGACGGATTCTAATTGATTGATAATTTCTTGCAATTGGCCGAGGGCGTAAGCGGGATTTTGACGGGGAGAATTTACATTATTTTGCAAGGAAGCAAACAAGCTCTTAGCCTGGTTCAAAGCTTCCACTGACTCTCTCTCTGCTGTCAGTCGAATCTTTGTAGTACCTAAATTATTTTGATATTCAGCTAGTTTTGTTTGAGCGTCAAGATAGCCCGGATTATCAAATGTAATTTGGCTGAGTCTCTCAATGGCAGCTTGCCACAAATCTGCTATTTTTTGCCAAGTTTCTGCTGAATGAGGCGGTTTCTGGGATGCTACAGCCGCAGTTAATGCAAATTCTTTTGCTGCTTCGATTAAGTTGTCCGCACGCACCGATCCGGTGGCTACACCGCCCATTGCTTTAAAATCTCTCTCTGCTGCTTGGAGTTTCTGCTTAGCCGTTTCTCCCGCGAGGGTTTCGGCGGGAATTTGATTGAGTTGGTCGATCGCACTTTGCCAATTTACCGTCGCTTTTTGTCTATCTGCAGCGGTTTTGGCTTGCTGATACTCCTGTTTCGCGGCCTTTAGCGTTTGTTCGACTTGATTTAACTGAGTAAAAGCATTTTTTTGCTGGAAAATCTGAGCCTCCATCCGCCCCACATTTTTGCGGGCGGCTTCAAATTCATCGACTGTAAACCGCCAACTGCAGCGGAAAAAAGAGCAGTACCTCTGTGGGTAATAGCCGAGGAACCACACTGGTAAGGCGTCGAGGTGTTTTTGCGCTTGTTTTGCTTTAATTTCGCCCAAGTCAAAATCAGCGACAGCCGTCGCTTTATTCACCAGTTGATCGGATTGTTCCACAAGGGCGATCGCCTGCCGATAATTGTGATCCATACTCATAAAACTCGGCAGCAACAATATCGGCATTGTTTTGGCCACGGGCCAGCGAATCATCGGAAAAGGTAGGTTAATCAGCCAAATTATCCCCGCAGCACTTCCCAACAAACTCCCAGCAAAGATGATTTTACCGAACAATCCGGGCGGGCGGTTGGCTTTGACGGCAGCTTTGAGAGCTTGTTCGCTGAAGTTGGGAAATTCGTCTTTGAAGGTATCGCGGATTTCTTCTCTTGAGGCGAATGTGCCGTTTTGCAAGCGCAACTTCTCCAACCGCTTGATTACCATCCGTCGGTAGACATCACCGGCTAGACTATCAGCCGCCGCGCACTTGTCAACTTCGGCCCGCAAAATTTCAAAAGCTCGATCGGTAAGACGCGCCATAAAACTCACCTATTCCCTTTTAATTATTTTACAGGCTCCAGTCAAAATAATTGTTAAAATATATAAACTTTATATCAAATAATCCGAATTAAGTTCATGCCCACTGCTTTAATCACCGGTGCTTCTGGCGGAATTGGTGCAGCCTTTGCCGCCGAATTAGCCAAACGCCAGCACAATCTAATCTTGGTAGCTCGTTCCGAAGACAAATTGCAACAGCTAGCTGCTCAACTGCAACAGGAATTCAATATTTTGGTCGAAATTATCGTTCAAGATTTGACGGCACCAGGAGCCACAAATGCTGTATTTGACGCGGTTGTTAAAAAAGGTTGGACGGTTGATTTGTTGGTGAACAATGCGGGTTTTGGCGATTACGGTGCTTTTGCTGATCGCCCGCTTGCGAAACAACTAACCATGGTGCAACTAAATATTGTAGCATTAGTTGAACTATCGCACTTATTTTTGCAGGGAATGCGGCAGCGAAAATCAGGAAGTATTATCAATGTTGCCTCCATCGCAGCTTTTCAACCGATGCCGTACTTGTCGATGTATGCAGCGACTAAAGCCTTTGTTTTGAGTTTCAGCGAGGCACTTTGGGCGGAAAACAAAGATTTAGGAATTCGCGTTTTGTGCCTTTGTCCAGGGCCGACAGAATCGGACTTTTTCGCAGTAGCTGAATTTCCTCAATCAATGGCATCCAGCAGCGGGCAAAAACTCGTTCCCGCAGCGGAAGTAGTGCGAGATGCTTTGAAAGCTTTAGAAAAAAATGAGTCTAATGTTGTAACAGGGGGAATTCCCAATCAAATCATCGCCAATCTGCCTCGATTGATGCCGCGAGAACTGTTGGTGAAGTCGGTAGAAAAGGTGTTTCGGGCGAAAGAGGAATAGTCCGCCGGGGGTTGAAACCCCCGTCTCATAGCGAAAGTCCTCGCTCAAGAGGACTCAATAGCAAATTAAATAAACCATCGAGTATGTGTCACCATCATCGAGTATTGTTCACCATTCTTCAGTCGGTTTCAACCGACTTTAGCTATGAGACAGGGGTTTCAACCCCTGGCGGAATCGCGGAATCGCGGACAAACAAACGGCCCCGTGGACAAATAATCGCACCCACAAACAAATGAACCTCCCAAAATTTTACCAAAAGGTCGATCGCACATTCGGGCCACCAAAATCCCCGCCACCAAAATCCCCGACGCTACCCCACAAGTCCGCCGGGGGTTGAAACCCCCGTCTCATAGCGAAAGTCCTCGCTCAAGAGGACTCAAAAGCACATTAAATAAACCATCGAGTATTTGTCACCATAATCGATTATTTTTCACCATATTCTTCAGTCGGTTTCAACCGACTTTAGCTATTAGACAGGGGTTTCAACCCCTGGCGGACTCGCGGACAAACAAACGACCCCCAGGACAAACCATCGCACCCACAGATAGATGAAGGTTCTCCAATTTTGCCAAGCGTCCAGGACTACCACAGAAACCAAAGAAACCGGGTTTTTCGCAGTTTTTACGCGGTGTATCCATATTCTCGGAAAAACCCCGGTTTCTGGGCTATAAATTACAAATATCGAGTTAACTGGACTCGATAGCGTTCCTTCTTAGTAACAGCAACTTCCCCAATTTCCAATCTTCCCTTGCCCGTAACAGCAATTAAATCTCCAGACTTGACATTATAACTAGCTTGAGTAACGTCTTTCCAGTTAACTCGCACGTCGCCGCTGCCAATCAAATCGGCCATCTTGCTGCGAGACATTGCGAACCCAGCCGAGGCGACAGCATCCAATCTCATGGATGCTTCAACGGTTGTCATTTCTTTCTTTTTGGGTTCTCTAATTTTGAGTTCGCTCAACTCAATGCGCCGCGTTTGCACAGGAACCGATCGCACTTGCTGCAAACTCATCTCCAAATACTCTACCATCTCCGGCATGACAATCGCTTGCGCGCCGCGTTCACCCAAAACAATCACATCGCCAGTTTTCTCGCGGACAATTCCCGTACCCAACATCGCCCCCAAAAAGTCGCGGTGAGAAGCTGTATCGAACAAGAAATTGCCAGCGATTTCTACCGCAGCAACGTTAACGCTAGCAGAGTCGATCGGGATATCCGATCGCGCGATCGCAATTCTTTGTCTTTCAGCTTGCGGGTAGCCGCCCCAAGCCACTAATTCCACGTCTGTTAAGCGTTTAAATACCGTCAGAGTGTCCGCCAATTCTGGAGGCGACAGAAAATCAGTCAGAGTAATTTCCCAAGTTTTAATTGCTTGTTCCGCTTGGTCGATCGCCCGCGCCACACATTCGCGGTTTTCAATGCCTTTTAACAGTTCTTCTCTTGGTAACATCAGTCAATTTTAGATTCTAATTTGAAATTGCCAAAGCTTGCTGTAACTAAAAAGTCTACTTTTTTAACAGTCGCACTAATTTAATTATAGTCTAAAATCATCAAATAACCATCGTATGATTTTAGTTGCTGGTAAAGCTGATATGATGAGCACGATTATTGTACCAAATCTATGAAGTCTTCGAGTTAAAGTTTTTGCAAGAGATCGATCGAGTATGGCAGCAAAATTGTCCACCCAACTACTTATTCTTCTTCACCCGCAAATACAGTTCTTCCATCGCCTCAATAAACGAACCATCCTTGTGCCAAAACTGTGGAAAATCTCCCTGTTTCTTCACCACGATCGCACTTACCCCACTTTGCGCTGCCACCTCAATCGTCTGCGGCAACCGCTTCGCACCGTGCCAAAACTCTTTCAGGCTGACCGTTTGCGCCTCACTGGCGATCGCCCGCGTGTAATAGGAATCCACCGCCACAGGGGCCGCTGCATCCGCCGTCAACTCGGCAGAAAGCGCCAAACCCAAAGGCGTTTTTGCTAATTCGCGGTGCAGCACTTCCTTAGAAAGCCCCCGTAATTCAAACAGTAAAAATGGATCTTTGTCCAATTCGGCCGCCACCAAATAATAAACTCCGGCAATATGTTTGCAGGGATTGCTATAGTCTGGGCAAGAGCAAGTAGTCTTAAAGTCCTCGCGGCTGCTGGGTAAAAGGTGCAATCCGAGGGGTGAGAAAGCATTTTCAATGTTGTCGGGCATTTCGTTTATTAGCAGCCGAGAAATGAAGCTGGCTTTTGATGCCATTTGGGCGATCGCCACTTTCCACTTTGCCTGACTAATCGGCTCAAACTCAATTTGAGTTGTGTACAGAGGCTCCTTATAAACCCCAAAATAAGGATTAACCGAGCCTCTCACCTGTGCCATCACTAACCCATCATTCATGCCAAAGCTTTTTACCTTGCCGTTTCGTGCATAGGCACGTCCCCGCCCAAGTCGCCCAGAATCTGTAAATCTTTCTAACGCATCGATAAATTTATTGCCCCACCAAGTCCGAGTAAATTGTGACATAAGCTGTTCTGCATTTAAATTGTATATTTCGATGACAATCAAAAATCCTCTCCCTCTCTCCCCCTCTCTCCCTCTCCCTCTCTTATGTTGTTTCTCCTAATCTAGAACCGCATTTTTATTGAGCCTAATTAATTTCTTAAATGCCTCATTATCCAACTCAGTCAACCACGACTCATCCGCACCAATAATTGACCCTGCCAATTTCTTTTTGTCCTCAATCATTTGGTCAATTTTTTCTTCCAAAGTGCCAATCGCCACAAACTTATGCACAAACACATTTTTTTCCTGTCCGATCCGAAACGCCCGATCCGTCGCCTGATCTTCCACTGCCGGATTCCACCAGCGATCGAAATGGAACACGTGATTGGCTTTTGTCAGCGTAATTCCTACACCGCCGGCCTTCAGTGACAGAATAAATACCGACGGTTCAGACTCTGGATCTTGAAACTCTGAAATCATCCGTTCCCGTTTTTCGCGACTGGTTCCCCCGTGGATGTAGTAAGTGTTGTAATGTAGCGTTTGTTTAATGTATTTTTCCAAGGCGCTTCCCAGTTCTGTAAACTGCGTAAATACCAATAAACTTTCGCCCTCTGCTTTGACTTCCTCAATCATCTCGATCAGCCGTTCCAGTTTGTGCGATCGCTCTGGTGTAAACTCACTTTCATCTTGCAAAAACTGGCGCGGATGGTTACAAATTTGCTTCAGCTTCAGCAGTGTCGCCAAAATCATCCCCTTGCGCTTCATCCCTTCCGCCGCGTCAATTTCTTGTTCTACCTCTTTCACAATCGCTTCATAAAGCGAAGCTTGCTCGCGGGTGAGATTGCAGTAGAGTTTTTGCTCAACTTTGTCGGGGAGATCCTGAATAATCGACTTATCGGTTTTCAGACGGCGCAGGATAAAAGGTTCTACTAATTTTTTGAGCGCTGCTGATTGTGTGCGACTCCCATGTTTTTGAATCGGTAATTCAAACAACTTCCGAAACTGCGCCTCTTTACCCAAATATCCGGGATTGAGAAAATTAAAAATTGACCATAAATCCAACAATCGATTTTCCACGGGTGTTCCAGTCAATGCTAGTCGATGGGTAGCGGGTAACTTTAAAATCGCCTTTGTTTGCGCCGCTTTCGGATTTTTAATATTCTGGGCTTCATCAATTACCACGCGATGCCACGCTACGCTGCTCAACAGCTTCTCATCTTTTCGCACCAAGGTAAAGGAAGTGATCAACATATCACAATCTTGGACGGCGGCTTTGAATGCTTTGGCATCTTGCAAACGTTGAGGGCCGTGGTGAATCAGCGATCGCAATTCTGGAGCAAATTTTTCCATTTCCTTTTGCCAGTTACCAACTACGGATGTAGGCGCAATTAGCAGCGTGGGTAAAACCGAAGGTGCGATCGCTTTTTCTGTCTCTTTTTCTGTCTCTTTTGTAGTAGATAAAATTTTCCGCTCTTGCAATAATCGAGCAATTACCTGCGCCGATTTACCCAAACCCATATCATCGGCAAGACAGCCATTTAATCCCAAACTTTCCAAATAACTCAACCAAGAAACGCCGCGCTTTTGGTAATCCCGTAACTTGCCCTGAAAATTTGCTGGATCTGCAATTAACTCTAACCGACTCTTATCGTTCAGCTTCTCCAACATATCCGATAAAGCCCGATCGCGCTCAACCTCCAACTGTTCGCTCGCTTCTCCTTCTGCCGTCAACTTCATAAAGTCAATCAGGCTTAAATCGGGGTTTTCTTGGCGATGTTTTTTCCAAAACTCCAGCATCTCCTGCATCTTGTCTTTGTCCAGTTCCATCCATTGTCCTCGGAACTGCACCAGCGGTGTTTTGCTATTTACTAACGCCTGCCATTCTTGTTCGCTAACCCGTTCACCCCCGATCGCCAATTCATATTGATATTCCACCAAGGAATCCGCCGAAAACAATCCTTTGCCCTTGATTGCAGCGCTCTTGCTGCCCTTCCCTTTGACTTGCAGGCGAATCTTCGCCCGTTGTCGTCCCTTCGG
Organism: Microcoleus sp. B9-D4; assembly: GCF_036705105.1. Taxonomy (NCBI): domain Bacteria; kingdom Bacillati; phylum Cyanobacteriota; class Cyanophyceae; order Oscillatoriales; family Microcoleaceae; genus Microcoleus; species Microcoleus sp. B9-D4. Next base: position 8,702 of record NZ_JAUBTS010000037.1, on the reverse strand, counting down.
CGTCCACCAAGCGGGGACAATCACTTTGTATCCAGCATCTTCTAATACCCAAGCGGACTCACTAAGAAAGGTGAAAGCATCATCTAAGCTGAGGGTAATGTTAACGGGTTTGTCGGTTTCTAGCCCTTGCCAAAGTTGGGGATAAATGCGGGCAGCGTAGCCGAGATTTGTCAGCAAATGTTGCTCAAAGTTGTCTCCGAATTGTGTTTGCAACTGTTTTTGTTGAGTCGATCGCGATCGCCAATAATCCTGCAACGGCATCCGCAGAGATGGGTCTTTTTTCGCAGCCACCTGAAACTCTAAAACCCAAGGCTGTTCGGGGTTTTCGGGGGATTGTAGTTGAAAGCAGAGGGAGAATGAGTCAGCAGATTGATTGCGCGTAATGCGATCGCGCCAGGTTTGCCATTGCCGGTATTGTTCAAGGCTTACTCGCGCGATTTTTCGTGTTTGGTTGAGGCAGATTTGGAGTAAAGAATCCGCAATCTTATTTTCAAACGATGCTGGGATGGGGGTTTGAGTGACAATTTCCGCGATCGCACACTCGGAAAAATGCCGCAGCAACCGTTCGCGATCGTAGAACTTTGGTGTATCTTGTAGCTGGATCTTCCGAAAACCGGACACACAAACTAAAGGCATCCATTCAACATAGCGTTGTAAATCAGTTTCGTACTGTGTTGAAACAATTTCCCATCCCGGATAAATCTCAAAGCTGGGTGCAATTTTGGGAGGTATTTTTGGAGTTTTTGCAGTTGTTTTGGTTTTTGTCTCGCCCGCTTTCTTACGCCCGCGCGTGGCTTTCTCAGCGGGTTCGGATGTTTCGATGGGTGCGAGCGCGATCGGAGCAGTTTCTCGATAGCGCAACGCCGGAATATAATGATCTTTCAGAACAATTTGCTTAAAATTTTGGGTGTAGTGATACCAAAATAGCAAGTCTGAACCAAACTGAACTTCTGCTAAATCGTAGAGGGCAAAAAAATGCAGATCGTTCAATACTTTAGTCAAAGTGTGGGTGGCGATGCACACACAATCAACTTGCCAATACTCCAACTCAAATGTTTCGGGTAATTCTGTCTCTAAATATCGCGCTAGTTCTAAAGATGGTAACGGCTGGTTGTCGGCAGTGGGCAGTAAAAAATACCGAGGGACGATCGCGTATTCTCGCCCCATCGCACTTGTATTGCTGACTGCTGACAGTTGAATCCCGGCTTCTTTCGTTAGAAACTCTCTTAACTGTGCCGTCTCCAATTGTCGGGGATGAACCTTAGCAGGCTGTTTTTTCTTTTGAGTGGTTTCAACCCACAGACAAAAAGTTCCACCTTGAACAAAACTCTCTTCTGCTTGAGGAATCCAAGTCCCGTGGAGGATTTTCATAGGTTATACCAAACGCAACCTTTGGCAGCCTATCATATCATCAATGAGTGGGAAAAGATAAGACGGCGGTTGAAAGCAGGTTTATACAAACCATGTCTGCTGGATGCCGAATAACGTAATTTTACCCCAGTTGTCCTCTTTAACCACCCTCTGCGGGTTTGGACTTGATAGATGCGGTTTCAACCGCCGAGTCTTCTTACAAATTTAGAAAATATCTGTTAAATCCAACACAAAACCGGGTAATACATCTTCGCCTGACAGAGTTGCAGGCGAGTCTAAAATTTCCACATCTGAACCTTGACGGGAGATTTCTACTTTTCTATTTTTGCGATCGAGCAACCATCCCAACCTCGCTCCATTTTTCACATACACTTTCATTTTAGCCCGCAATTTTTCTAGAGAGTCAGTTGTCGATCGCAATTCCACCACAAAATCGGGACAAATCGGCGCAAATTTCTTTTTTTCTTCAGCAGTTAAAGCATCCCACCTATCGCGCCGAATCCAAGCAGCATCGGGAGAAATATCTGTACCGTCGGGCAGTTTAAATCCAGTGGAAGAATCAAAAGCAATTCCCAAATGCTTATTTTGTCTGCTCCAAGATTGAAGTTGATACGATAAGTCAATGTTGAAATTACCAGTCTCGCTACCTGTAGGTGGCATAATAATTAATCCTCCACTAGCAGTCCGCTCAAATCTTAAATCCCGGTTGTCTATACACAACTGAAAAAACTGCTCGTCAGTTAATTCGAGCGTTAATTCTAGTGGAGAATGTAGGGGGATAGTTTGTAATTCCATAACTGCCTTCAAATATTACACGAGTTGAATGTCAACAGTCAACAGTCAACAGTCAACTGTTAACAAACAAATAACTAAGTCTCTGTATAACCTTGGATATTTTCCGGTTCAAACTGCTGCAAAATCTTCGCAGCTTTCCCAGTCAAATCATCAGTACCCTTAACCGCAATCAAAAATTTACCCGCATTCAAACGGTTGCGGTAGGGCAAAGCATCGCCGCTACCAAAAGCCATACCGCCCGCGCCTCCAACAAACACACTGCCCATTGCAGCGGCGATCGCACCGAGTACACCACCGATCGCGTGATCGCCAATTTCCCCCGCCCAGGCAAAAGTCTTCAACTCAGTAATCAAGCTGAAAGTAACCCCAGCAATAAAGCCAAAGGGAATCAGCCAAATAGCCATGAGTTTAGCTTGTTTCTTCGCTTGCTGGTTCGGGTCGATCAAGCCAAATTCATCAGCAGTTTTGTAGCCACGGCCCAAAATGCTCACTTGCTTCATAGGCAAGCCTTCTTTTTCCAGAGCACAGTAGGCAGCTTCGGCTTGCATTCGATCGGGCAGTACGGCGATAAGATAATTCATTGACAATAATTCCTGATAGTTAGGCTGGAATAGCCAAAGTCTATTATAGACCGAAAAGACATACTAGCTAAGCACTTGGGGGATTTTCAGACGGTCAGAGAGTCCGATCGCCCGCAAAGCTAAAATATTTCATGCAAAAAACGGCCGACCTTGACCGAATACAGATACAATTCAAACTGCACAAAGGCAAGCTTGAGCTGAGCTGTTAGATACTGCTCTAAGTGTAAGTCTCAACTTTGAGCTCGCCAACGCTCGGTCTATTTTTACTATTGCACTCAATTGCTTGCTATGCCTAAAGTTCTAGTATCCGATCCGATCTACCAAGCCGGAATTGACATCCTCTCCCAAGTCGCGCAAGTTGACGTAAACACAGGACTCTCAGCCGAAGAACTGGTACGAATTATTCCAGATTACGACGCTTTAATGATCCGTTCTGGTACCCAAGTTACCAAAGAAATCATCGAAGCTGGCAATCTACTCAAAATCATCGGCAGAGCCGGCGTCGGCGTAGATAATGTCGATGTACCCGCCGCTACCCGCAAAGGAATTGTAGTCGTCAATTCCCCCGAAGGCAACACGATCGCCGCCGCCGAACACGCGATCGCCATGATGCTCTCGATGTCCCGCCACATCCCGGAAGCTAACGAATCCGTCAAAGCGGGTAAATGGGAACGCAACCGCTTTCTCGGCGTAGAAGTTTACAAAAAAACCCTCGGCATCGTCGGTTTGGGCAAAATCGGCTCGCACCTCGCCGCCGCAGCCAAAGCAATGGGCATGAAACTGCTGGCTTACGATCCCTTCATTTCGACCGAAAGAGCCGACCAGTTGGGCTGCCGCTTGGTAGAACTCGAACTGCTGATGCGCGAATCTGACTACATCACCCTGCACATCCCCAAAACGCCGGAAACCCTGCACTTAATTAACGCTGAAGTGCTGTCGAAAATGAAGCCTACGGCCCGCATCATAAACTGCGCCAGAGGCGGCATCATCGACGAAGCAGCCCTCGCAGAAGCCATCAAAGAAGGCAAGATCGCCGGCGCAGCTTTGGACGTTTACGAACACGAGCCGCTGGAAGCTGATTCCCCGTTGCGGAGTGTCGGTCAAAACATCGTGCTGACGCCCCACTTGGGAGCATCCACAGCGGAAGCTCAGGTGAATGTGGCGATCGATGTGGCTGAACAAATCCGCGATGTACTGTTGGGGCTGCCCGCGCGATCGGCTGTTAACATACCAGGAATTTACCCAGACTCGATCGAAAAACTCAAACCCTACCTGCAACTCGCCGAAACCCTCGGCAACCTCGTCAGCCAGCTAGCCGGAGGCCGAGTCGATTACCTCAACGTTCAACTGCAAGGCGAATTGGCCAGCAACCAAAGCCAGCCCGTAGTCGTCGCCGCCCTCAAAGGCCTGCTCTCCCAAGCCCTGCGAGAGCGCGTTAACTACGTCAACGCCAGCATTGAAGCCAAAGAACGCGGAATTCGCGTCGTCGAAACCAGAGACGCCTCAATTCGCGACTACACCGGATCCCTGCACCTCTCGGCCAAGGGAACTCTCGGCGAACACACAGTGACAGGTGCAGTGCTCGGCGAAAGCGAAATTCGGATTACCAGCGTTGACGATTTCCCGGTCAACGTTTCCCCCACTCACCATATGCTGTTTACCCTGCACCGCGATATGCCGGGGATTATTGGCAAAATTGGTTCCCAATTGGGCAGTTTTAATGTCAATATTGCCAGTATGCAGGTAGGCCGTAAAATCGTGCGAGGCGATGCGGTGATGGTTTTGAGCCTCGATGACCCTCTACCAGAAGGGATACTGGCGGAGATCCTAAAAGTTCCGGGAATTCGGGATGCTTACACGGTAAATCTTTGACGGATTTTGGAGTTTAGATTTTGGATGCCAGGGCTGATAATTGGTAATGGGTAATTGGTCATTGGTAATTGGCCTGAAAGCGGGAATTTTTCTATTAGCCAATCCTCCTTCCTCACTCCCCACTTCCCAGTCTCCAGTTCCCCTGGGCCAATCTAAAATCTAAAATCTAAAATCTAAAATCGTTATGGCACATAGCTGGTGGGAAATTAGAATTCTTTGCGATCCGGCGCTGGAAGATATCATCTTTTGGCGTCTGGAACGGTTTAACTGTCGGGGAACTGCTACGGAGATCAAAAGCAATTCCTGCCTGATGTCGGCTTATTTGCCCGAAGAACAGGCAGGATTGCTGGATTTGGCCGCTCTGTCTCTGTGGCTGCGCCAAGATGCTCTGTGTGCAGGTTTGCCCCTACCTGCGATGCAGTGGGATTTGATTGAAGACGAAGACTGGGGCAGCACTTGGAAGGAGCACTGGCAGCCTCAAGAAGTGGGCGATCGCTTTTTAATTAATCCCGCTTGGCTGCCCCCACCGACTGATACCGATCGCATTATTTTGCGTTTAGATCCCGGTGTGGCTTTCGGTACTGGTGCTCACGCTACTACTCAACTGTGTCTGGAGTCGCTGGAAATGCGGCTCGGTTTTGATGACAGCAAGTGCGTAGTTGCCGATATCGGCTGCGGATCGGGTATTTTGTCGATCGGCGCGGTGTTGTTGGGCGCTACAAAAGTTTATGCTTTGGATACTGATCCTTTGGCTGTGCGATCGACCATTAGCAACAGACTACTCAACCGCGTTAATTCTCAGCAGTTGGTTGCAGAGCTCGGAAGTATCGATCGCCTGAAAGAAATGGTCGATGAGCCGATCGACGGTTTGATATGCAACATTTTAGCAGAAGTAATCATTGATTTAATTCCGCAATTCACTGCAATTAGCAAACCGACTACTTGGGCCGTGCTCAGCGGCATTTTGCTAGAACAAGCTAAGCCAATTGCTGACACTCTCGAACAGCATGGCTGGATTGTCGCTACTCTGTGGAAGCGCCAAGATTGGTGTTGTTTTAATATTCGGCGTAGTTAACAATATGGTAATTGCTAATTCCTAATTGCTAATTGGTAATTTTGAATTCATGTTTCATCTTTGGGAAGTGAATTTATTTAAATAAATGTCGCACCTGAAAATAAACCGCGCCAGCCCAGTAAAAACCATTCACCAAAATCAACAACGTTTTTCCAACATAAGAATTAACAAAACCCAAAACGCGGTAAGTTGACAGCAGCACTAACAACATTTCCACCACAGAAACAATTGACCCGTAGTGCTTCCTATCCCAATAAGAAAACGGACTGATAAAACGGTAATTGCTGAACGGAAAAAAGTGCCTGTGAGCGTCGTCATTGTGGACGGGCAAATCCCCCAGAGAGTGTAGTATCATACTGATAAACAAAATTTGCACACTTTGCCAGCCAAAGTAATAAGCAATTAGCAAACCAATAACCGCAAGGGGAATTGAATGAAACAGAGCCACAATATCTTGCACAAAAGGCTCATAATATGCTTTTGACCAAATTGTAGCTGCGGGCAAGCGAGCAATGTATTTCGCCCAAACGTAAAATAAAAATATCGGAATATCCGGCAAAATTCCGCCGATCGCAATAATGAGATTAGCTTGCGGCAGTTGCGGTTTGCCAAGAATTGCCAGATTGATAATAGCGTGGCTGGGAGTCTTCATCAGTAGGGAGCGTCAACTAGGATTATCTTATTCATAATGAATCAGATATTAGACATCTCCCATAATTGTTGTGGAACAGGCATCCTGCCTGTTCTTGAATATCATTTTGGGAAATGTCTATTGGCTGACGCACCCTACGTGTGAGATAATTGGCTCCGGTTACAAGAAAGGTTGCACTCGATCAATCAACTGCGCCGCTTGCACCACTCCCTCAATGCGATCGACCTCAGCGCCATTTTTGAACAACACCAAAGTCGGCAAAGCATAAATGTGATGCTGCGACGCCAACTGTTCGTACTTATCGGTGTCAATTTTGACAACCATCAGCTTGTCTTTCATCTGACCACTCACTTGTTCCAAAATCGGTGCCATCATCTGACAAGGCCCGCACCAAGTAGCGTAAAAATCTACCAACACCGGCAAGTCAGAGCCCGATAGTAACTCTTCAAAACTGCTGAACTGTTTTTGAACTGCCATAAGACAAAATAATTTTTTGGGTTCTGGCTCGATTTTAGTGCAAAATTCTCTGGTAGATTGCGAGGATACAATTATGGAACTATTACCAGAGACTTTTCAGAGATTGCGGGGTCAAGTTGCTGTCGTGACCGGTGCGTCGCGGGGAATCGGTCGCGCCGTTGCTTTAACCCTAGCAGCAGAAGGCGCTAAAGTCGCCGTCAACTATGCCAGTTCGAGTGCTGCTGCTGATGAGGTGGTAGCAGAAATAGTCGCTGCTGGAGGAGAAGCTGTCGCACTTGCAGCAGATGTCTCGAAAACTGACCAAGTAGATTTACTCACCAGTAATGTCATGCAAAAATGGGGACGAATTGACATTTTGGTGAACAATGCCGGCATTACTCGCGATACTTTGCTGCTGCGGATGAAGTTGGAAGATTGGCAAGCGGTAATTGATTTGAATTTAACTGGCGTGTTTTTGTGTGCGAAAGCTGCCAGTAAAATCATGCTGAAACAGCGAAGCGGCCGAATTATTAATATTGCTTCGGTTGCTGGGCAAATGGGCAATCCGGGACAAGCTAATTACAGTGCGGCGAAAGCTGGGGTAATTGGGTTTACTAAAACTGTGGCGAAGGAGTTGGCGAGTCGCGGGATTACTGTGAATGCGGTTGCACCGGGTTTTATCACTACAGATATGACTAAGGATGTCAAGTCTGATGAGATTTTGAAGTATATTCCGCTGGGGAGATATGGGGAAGTTGAGGAAGTTGCGGGGATGGTGAAGTTTTTGGCGGCAGATGCGGCGGCGGCTTATATAACCGGGCAGGTTTTTAATGTGGATGGGGGGATGGTGATGGCTTAGATTTGGGGATTTTTTTAACCGCAGATATCGCACAGGTAAGATGCCCAGATATCGCACAGGCAAGATGCCTGTGCCACGATGAAGGCGGATATCTGCGGTTAATAATTACTTTAAGGCGGCACGCAACTGACTGAGGACTTTTTTGTATTTGGCAATGCGTTGAAAATCTGCCTCTGTCGGATGGGCGATGCGACGCAGATCGAGATTATGAGTAACATCAACGATTTTGACTTGCAGTGCGATCGGGTTGGCAATCACACGTTCTAAATAAGCTGCATAAGGTTCTCCTTCTATTTTGGTAATCGCCTCGATCGCCGAGACTAGAACTTCAGGAAAACCTTCGCTTCTAAGTTGCTCCAGTGTCAGTTCAGAATCTTCGACCGCATCGTGTAGAACCGCTACGATTTTTTGCTCTAGAGAATTTACATTGTCCATCACAAATAGCGAATGAGCGATATAGAGATTGCCTGCCTTATCAACCTGCCCCTCATGAGCTTTTGCGGCGATCGCGATCGCCCGCTGTAGTAATGATTCGTAATCTGAATTCGTATTTGACAACATCGTCAAAGAAGTTCTCTATTAAAGTTTCATTCCCCTCGCGGGGAAAACGTAGTGTAGGAGTTTTTATTTTAAATATTCCTGCAACAATTTCCAAGCCCTTTGAGTACCTTCCCCTGCGTTGACTTTTTCAAAATCTACATCTTTTCTCAAAACTACCAAACCCACACCTTCTTTGATTTCTATTTTATCACTCTCGCTCACTCTCGCCAAAAAAAGATGGTTTTTTTTGTAAAATTTTTCTCTCATCTTGAGTCTTTTGGTGAGTAAAAGTTGTGCTCAACTCCATTTTGTAATAATTGGTTGTGAGGCAAGTTTCTTCCTCCATTTCTCGCAGGGCTGCCTGCTGTGGACTTTCTCCAATGTCCACGCCACCACCAAAAGTAGAAAGCCTTCCTTGACTGGCCATAGCTGGTAAAAGTATAGTCATTTATAGGCATGGGAGGCTTCAAGTCCCTCCCCCTTCACTTTTACTTTCAGCGG
>NZ_JAUBTS010000036.1:60928-69108 GCF_036705105.1 Microcoleus sp. B9-D4 | reverse complement strand
TCTTACACATTGTCAACGCCGAACGCGAGTCAAAGTCTTTTGAGGTAAGGGTTTTAGGCTTATTCAGCAAGCCCTAACTAATGCAACAGCCGTTTACCTTTTACTTCTTCTCCTGCTGCGAGTTCTTGTGGTGCTGCTATCTGAATTTTCAGGCGAGATTTTTTCAACGCTGCTATTGCTTTTAATATTAGTAGAGTCAGAGTTTGAGGCATCGATAGCCGATTTTCTTCTAATTATAATCGGAACATTAACAGAGCGACCGCAGGGTCTCCCGAAGGAGTCTATGTTCCTTCGATAATCGCAGATTGCAGACTCTGCACTCGGTTCTTGACAGTCATTAATAAAGCTTTGTGCTAATTTGTAATTATTTCCGTCTCCCTGCTTTAAGAAAAGTTCTCCCGCTTGTTGAAAGTCTGCTACTGCTGGCGATTTTGTTCCCAACATACAGCGAATAGCACCTCGTTCCAAATAAGCCAAACCATAATTAGGATTAACGCGAATAGCTTGTTCGTAATCGCCGATCGCCTTTTGCTTGTTTCCCAATTCATAGTATGCTTGACCGCGACCGAAATAAGCTTCTGCCAAGTTAGGATTAAATTTCAAGGCTCGATCGTAATTGTAAATTGCCTGCTGCTTGTTTCCCTGTTGGCCAGTAGCAATCCCCAATCCGAGGTAAGCTTGAGGTATGTTGGGATTCAGTGCTAAAGCCTGAGTAAAATTGGCGATCGCCCCCGCAACATCTCCATTTTGAACTTTCAAAGAACCTTGGTTGCTAAAATTTGCTGCTTTTTGAGCGATCGCAACTCTTTGACTGATAACCGCGTGATTGGCTCGGTAATGAGATAACTTATTTTGAGCTAGATTATAAACAGGTGTACGTGAATCTATGGCTTCTAAAAGTGCGATCGCCTGTTGCCATTTACTTTGCGACTGATGCCAAACTTCCATCGGATGAGGCGGTTTTTGCACAACTACAGCAGCTTCCATTGCCAATTGTTGAGCTTTTTCTAGACTTTCTGCCGCCTGTAAATTTTGCGCTACTGGAACCAAACTCGGGCGCAGTTGCAGCAAATCTGCTCTAGCTTGCTGATACCCAAAGCCGGGGAAGTTAGGAATTTTCTCTAAATTGGCGATCGTTTCTTTAAGCCGTCGCTCAAAACTTCTGAGCAGATTGACATCGGTGGCTTTCCCTGCATTCTGCGTTTCAACGGCCAGTATTTTCGCTTGGTTCAGCGTTTCATTTGCCGATCGCATAAAGGCGATCGTCCCTGCACCTGTCCCCAACAGCAAAACCCCTAAACCTGCTAATAAAGCTGCGGGTATTTTGCGACTTCGCGAATTATTAACTTGATTGTTAATTCGTGATGGCTGTACCCTTGGAGTCTGACGAGACTGTTCCGCTTCCGGTTCTGAATCCACCTCCAAATCCCAAGCAGGCAACTGCAAATCATCTGCTGTTGTTCCCGCTGTCAACTCCCTACTAATGGGAGCAATATTATTGCTATTTCCGCTGTGATACTTGTCAACAAAACTCTGCAATCCTGCCTGATATCCTTCTCCTACCGCCTGAAATCTCCACTGTCCATTCTTTGTATACAAACGACCAAATTCTACAGCAGTCTCTCGCGAAAAATTCTCTTTTAATTGATACCGAACAAGTTCACTTTTTGTATCCAAATTGGTAAGTTTGATAAAAGCATTTTTGATATTGCTAAAATTTGCCTTGATTTTATCTGCTTCGTGAATAGTGACCGCAAAAGTTATTTCCTCAATTTCAGGATGGATTTTCTCTAAAATAACTCCGTAAATACTCTTATTCTCTTGACCTCGGTTATTTTTGTCAGAAATTGATTGCAGTACCGAACCGTCACAGGATTGCAGATTATTGTAAAAGATAAAATATTTATCGTTAGGTAGCTTGCCGTCAGCACCTAGCATAAATGCAGAGACATCAATCTCGTAGCTTTGTCCAGCCTCTGTCACCTGCCAACCGAGGGCGATCGCCATTTTTTTCAAACCGGGCGCTTCTTGAGAGATATTAAATCTCTCACCCTTACTTAATTTCATTGCCATCTGCTTATTTGTTAAACCTAAAATTTTATACTCCTAATCTTAATGTTAAGTGGCAGAATAAGTTCTTTAATTAATGAAATTTAACAGAGTTTCTCTAATCGCGGGCTTGATTAAAAATATCTGCTGCCTGTATCGGAATTTATTGAGATTTACTTACAGAGAATTACCTAAGTGAAAACCGGGCTTTCAGCCCCAAGCGGTTTCTACAATTGAACTTAATTTGACATTAGTTTGGAGCATTTTCAAAACTAGGTAGCAAGGTAACAAAGTTACCAAAAGCTCCAGACGAGACTGTTCCGCTTCCGGTTCTGACTTCACCTCCAACTCCCAAGCCGGCAACTGCAAATCACCTGCTGTTGTTCCAGTTGCCAACTCATTAGTAATTGGAGCAATATTATTACTACTTTAGCTGCAATACTTGTCCACAAAACTCTGCAATCCAGCCTGATATCCTGCTCCTACCGCCTGAAACCTCCACTCTCCATTCTTTTTATACAAACGACCAAATTCTACCGCAGTTTCTCGCGAAAAGTTTTCTTTTAATTCATACCGAACAAGTTCGCTTTTGGTATCCAAATTGGAAACTTTGATAAAAGCATTTTTGATATTGCTAAAATTTGCATTAAATTTCTCTGCTTCGTGAATAGTCACAACAAAAGTTATTTCCTCAATTTCAGGATTAACTCTTTCTAAGATAACGCCGTAAATAGTCTTATTCTCTTGACTTCGGTTGTTTTTGTCAGGAATCGATTGCAGTACCGAACTGTCAAAGGATTGCAGATTATTGTAAAAGATAAAATATTTATCGTTAGGTATTTTGCCGTCAGCACCTAGCATAAACGCAGAGACATCAATATCGTAGCTTTCTCCTGCCTCTGTCACCTGCCAACCGAGGGCGATCGCCATTTTTTTTAAACCGGGCGCTTCTTTAGAAAGATTAAATCTCTCACCCTTACTTAATTGCATTGCCATCTGCTTATTTGTTAAACATCAAACTTTATAGCGTTAATGTTAATATTAAGTGGGACAATAACTTTTCTTCTTTAAGAAAACTTAATATTTTGTCTCTAATAGCGGGCCAAATTAAAAATATGTGCTACCGCTCTCCGAATTAATTGAGATTTACTGAAAGAGAATTACCTAAGCAAAAACCGGGCTTTCTACAAAACCCGGTTTCTACAATTGAACTTAATTTGACTCTAATTTTGAGCATTTTCCGAACTAGGCGGCAACGTCACGAAATTCCCAAAAGCTCCAACCGTTTGATAGCTTTTTTTGCCCAGTTCAGTTGTATAAATGCTGACAACGCCTAAATTCTGACGCTGCGTTGTATTGTCGAGCAAGCTTTCGATCGTGCCCCGCTGCGAAGTCAGCAAATTCTTGCAACTGCCGATCAAAGTATCTGTAATTCCGCCCAAAGCTTTCGGCACGCGAGAATCTTTGCACACAGTGCTTTCCAACTCGTTTTGGAGTACGCCGGAAGCATAAGTTAGGTATTGATCTCTCCCAGGATTTGTAAATGCCATGCCGGCAGCCAGAAGAGTCAGGGCGATCGCCACTTTTCCCACATTGCCGAAAAAATTAGAAGTTGGCTTGTTAGTATTCATTGCGTTATCAATATTCATTTTTTTTAGCCCCGTTGATTTATAAGCTTCTCTTGATTTAAACTACACCTCCTCAGAAACAGATTTCCGAAAGGAGGGGACAGTTTTTAGATTGGAGGCCAGTTGCGAGTAAGTCTCTCACTGGTTTACCTTCCTTTTACGTTTCCCCCTCCCTCAAATCCGGTAAATCTTCAACAAACATTTAGCTGGTTCCCAAGCAGAGCCTGGGGACGAGGAAACTTAGTTTCGCTTTGATTTTTGCCGATCGATCTCCCGCTGCAACTCTTCAATCTGACGGCGCAAAGCCTCCGTTTCACTGTTAGCCGTTTGCGACTTCACATCAACCGCACCCTCGGCTACAGCCCGCTTGTAGTTCCCCAGCTTAATTTGGCGGTATTCCTCGGAACTTGCCCAGTCTCGCAAATACCGCAGGCGTTCCACCGGGAAAGGGTGACTCAGCATCACGCCCTGGCCGCCGTTGTAAAGTAAAAACTTATACACTTGGTTGAGATTGTCTCGATCGAGCTCTTGATAGTTGTCAGACTGGCGGATAAATTCTTGCAAACTGCATTGGTCAGCATATTTACTGCTAACTCCCGCAAGTTGCATCATCGTCTTCATCACACTGTTCAAGTCATCCGTCACCAACAAAGCCGCCCGGTCGGCCGACAATTCAGCCTTGCGCCGCCACTCATAAAAAGCGAAAATTAAACCGCTACCGACCATATTTCCCAGCCCGAAAGTCATCTCGCCAATTGTCGAGGCGACGCTCATCGCCCACATCGCCATTTGATTTAAAGTTGGATGGCCGCATTTAATGTGTCCCAACTCGTGAGCCAAGACTACCCGCAGTTCCGCCTCGTCCAACAAGTCTAAAAGACCAGTGTTTAATACTACATAAGGCTGGTTTTTTCCCAAGGCATAGCTGTTAACTGAGGGATTCTGAGAAACAAATAAACCCGGTTCTGGAAAAACATCTAAAGCCTGCACGCACTCCCGAAATATATGATAAATGCTGGCATATTGGCGTGGCCCGACTTGAATGCTATTTCCCATTAGGTAAACGAATTGCGGTCGTTCGTAGACAAATTCTACAAATTTGCTGGCAATTAAGTCAAATCCAGGTACGCTCCGCAATGCTGCCTCGGCTTGGCGATCGAGGGGATGCTGAAATGCTTCGCTAGAAATTCCAGTATAAGTAGGCATAGTTGTTGCAAAAGTTACATTTAAGATATCAGTAAAGCCGATCGCAGCGGGTGCTAGCTGGCGCCTGACTTATCAATCTTATTGTGACAAATATTTAACTGTTGTGGAACAGGGCGGAAAGCCTGTTCAAATTAGCGTTAAAATTGTGATTCTGGTACAGGCGCGATCGACAAACATCTTTCACAGTGCCTGTGTATCGCCTCACCCAAAAATTGGAACGTGCAAAAATGGCTATCCTGCAACTCGAAAACGGTACAACCTACACTCAACCAAGCGACATTACCCGAGAACTCGCTGCCTTAAACATTCAACTCAACCGCTGGCCCGTGGGCGACAGTGCTGAAATTCAAAATTTGTTAGCTAAAGATGCTCTTGACGACAATCAAAAAGAGCAAGTGCTGCAAGCCCTCGACGGCTACTTTCAACAACTCAAGGAAACCGCAGGCTATCAATCGCGCGACTTAATCGTACTGCACCCAGACATTCCCAACCTTGACACCTTGCTGTCCAAATTCAACAAGTGCCACATCCACGCCGATGATGAAGTCCGCTATATCGTAGCAGGCGAGGGCATTTTCGGCTTCGTGCGGCCCGACGGCAGCCAAGTCGAACTCACAGTGCAGCCGGAAGAATTTATCAACGTGCCGGCGAATACAGAACACTGGTTTTATTTGACAGCAGCCCGGAAAATTAAAGCGGTGCGCTATTTTACCACGCAAGAAGGCTGGACGCCGGAGTATACCGATACGGAAATTCGATCGCGTTTAGCTGCTGTTTAAATATGCCAGCTAAAGATAAGTTTCATGAACTCGTCAAGATTGCCCTCCAAAATCAGGATTGGACAATTACTCATGATCCTTATCATATCGATCTGGGATTTGTGGATTTTTATATCGATCTGGGTGCAGAACAGTTATTAGCAGCGACAAAGGATAATGAAAAAATTGCGGTTGAAATCAAAACGTTTTTGGCACCATCGACGATTTCAGAATTTCATACCGCAGTGGGACAATTTATTAACTATCGGATTGTATTAGAATAGGACGATCCAGAGAGAACTCTTTACCTGGCAGTTCCCTTAGATATTTACACGAGATTTTTCACATACTCATTTATTCAAATGGTGATTGAACGCAATCAAATTCCGCTTTTAGTTTACGATACCGAAAAAGAGGAGATTTCTCAATGGATAAAGTAAGTTTGTATCGTCAATATATTCAGGAGTTGCTAACTGAACGAGCTCAGCGACGATCGCCTAACGATCCAGTTTCCAGCGAGACGATTTTCGATCTGGTAAGTGATCGCTATCAACTTGTAAATGTGGGTTGGAAAAACGGTAGCACTCGGATTTATGGCTGTGTGATTCATGTAGATATTAAAGATGGGAAAATTTGGGTGCAGCATGACGGGACTGAAGAGGCGATCGCCGATCAATTAATAGCACGAGGTGTCCCATCCCAGGAAATTGTGCTAGCCTATCATGCACCTCATGTCCGACAATACACCGAATTTGCAGTTGGTTGATCCGCCTCAAATTTTGTGGTTTGAAGATCGCAAAATACTCAAAGCAACCGCCTCCGCCACCTTAATCCCATCAATCCCCGCCGACAGGATTCCACCCGCATATCCTGCACCTTCCCCAGCAGGATAAAGACCTTCTGTATTCAAACTCTGATAATCTTCCTTGCGTTTAATCCGAATCGGTGAAGAAGTGCGCGTTTCCACGCCAGTTAAAACCGCATCATCCATCGCAAATCCTTTAATCTGTTTGTCAAAAGCCGGAAGTGCTTCGCGGATAGCTGCGATCGCATAATCTGGCAAACTTTCGCTCAAATCAGTCATCACAACTCCCGGCGTATAAGACGGCTGCACACTGCCTAGCGCCGTGGAAGGGCGATTTGCCAAAAAATCACCCACAAGCTGCCCAGGGGCGTTGTAAGTGCCACCTCCTAACTCAAATGCCCGTTCTTCTAGGCGACGCTGAAACTCAATTCCCGCTAAGGGATGACCGGGATAATCCTCCGGCGTGATACCCACCACAATCCCGCTGTTAGCATTGCGTTCATTGCGAGAATATTGACTCATCCCATTAGTAACAAGTCGCCCCGGTTCTGACGCAGCCGCTACTACCAAACCACCGGGACACATACAGAAACTATATACAGAACGATTGTTTTGGCAATGGTGAACCAGTTTGTAATCAGCGGCACCCAAAAGCTTATGGCCCGCCCGATCGCCAAAACGACAGCGATCGATGATAGTTTGGGGATGTTCCACCCGAAAACCAATAGAAAAAGGTTTAGGCTCGATGTAAACCCCGCGCGAAAACAACATTTCAAAAGTATCGCGGGCGCTGTGTCCCACCGCCAGAACTATATAATTACTAGCAATATATTCTCCGCTGGCGAGGGTAAGTCCCTGCACTTTTCCCTTTTCGATGTGGATATCTTCCACACGACTTTGAAACCGAATTTCTCCGCCTAATGCTTCAATTTTGGCGCGTAGACTTTGGACAATTCCCACCAGTTTGAAAGTGCCAATATGCGGTTTATTAATATATAAAATTTCCGGTGAAGCTCCTGCATTCACAAGTTCCGTCAGCACCTTCCGCCCATAATGCTGAGGATCTTTAACTTGGCTGTAGAGTTTGCCATCGGAAAAAGTACCCGCACCACCTTCGCCAAACTGGGCGTTAGATTCTGGGTTGAATTCTGCTTTTTTCTTCCAAAATCCAAAGGTGTCAACTGTGCGATCGCGCACTGCTTTTCCGCGTTCTAAAAGGATAGGGCGAAACCCCATTTGTGCCAGCATCAGACCTGCAAACATACCGCACGGCCCTGTACCAATCACAACGGGGCGAATCGTCAAATTGCTGGGGGCTTTGGCTACATAGCGATAACTCGTGTCTGGCGTTACCATTACATGAGGATCTTTTTTGAAGCGTTGGAGAAGTTGCTTTTCCTGTGTCGTCTCTACATCCACAATATAGACAAGGAGAATTTCTACTTTTTTACGAGCATCGTAGCTGCGCTTGAAGATGGAATAGCCGAGCAATTCTTCGGGGGGAATTTGCAGCTTTTTGAGAATGGCGCTGGCGATCGCATCTTGAGGATGATCTAGGGGGAGTTTTATTTCGGTTATTCTTAACATATAGCAGAGGGAAGTTCGGCAACAGATTGGGTAACGGATTTAACTGAGATGTTGCACCATTCTCGCTTAGCAACAGGCAAGATGCCTGTTCCACACAAACTCAATTTTATTCAACAACAGGCAAGATGCCTGTTCCACACAAACTCA
>NZ_JAUBTS010000036.1:37496-60828 GCF_036705105.1 Microcoleus sp. B9-D4 | reverse complement strand
AAGATGCCTGTTCCACACAAACTCAATTTTATTCAACAACAGGCAAGATGCCTGTTCCACACAAACTCAATTTTATTGTGGAACGGGCCGAAGAGCCCGTTTCTAAACAGATTTAAATTGTAGATTGCAGAAGCGTTATAATAAACAAAAAATTAAGTTTTGTAAAGACCCTTGACTGCAACATTTACACCCAAAAACAGCCGCACCTGGCACGCTCTCAACCCCCTGTGGCAAGGAGCCGAAGACGCAGTACAGAAGGGTTTGCCCCACACCAAGCTCGCACCGGCATGGCAAATACTGCTCCTGGGCGACGGTTCCCCCACCCGTCACCTGCAACTGCTGACAGGGGAACCCACAGAAGTAGATGTCATCGATATGTCTTTAGTGGGTGAAGACGCAGACGGCGCACCAGAGCAAATTGTCGCGGTTCCCGGGCCGCGCCTGCGCCGCCAAGTGTGGCTGCGGACTGCTTCGGGACAGCGCTTGGCCTATGCGACTTCTTGGTGGGAAGCGAGCCACGTAGACGAATATTTACAAAATAAATCTTTGCCAATTTGGGCTAGTTTAGCGAGACTGCGGACAGAATTGTATCGCGATGTGCAGGGCATTTATTGCGGTAATTCGGCTGCTTTGGAATCAGCGTTTGAAGAGTCGGGCCCTTTTTGGGGGCGGCACTATTTGTTTTGGCATCACGGGAAGCCATTGACTCTGATTTATGAGGTTTTTTCTCCTTATTTAACTAAGTATTTGGGGTCGATGCAATTGGATGTTGATTGAGGCTGAGATATTGCACCATTATCAATCAGGCTTTCAGGGCGGGCTCGCGTGCCCAACCCTTACTCCCCACAATAAAATTCATCTCTTGTGGAACAGGCATCTTGCCTGTTCTTAAGAATAGTTCCGCCGAAATTTTACTCGCAAACCATCGCGGGGATGCGGAGTCGGTACTCGGATTAAATTCAAATCCTGATCCGGTAAAAGCTCCCATTCAAACTCCCGAACAATCTTTGCCGCAAACAACTTCATTTCTAACCTGGCAAATTCTTTGCCCAAACATTCTCGTAAACCTCCACCAAAGGGCACGTAACTGAACGGTTTTGCCGATCGCTCGGAGTTAAATCGATCGGGATCGAAGCGATCGGGTTCAGGATAAAGTTGACTATCCTGATGGGTTTGATTTATCTGAGAAAGCACAGTCCAGCCCTTGGGAATTTCATAGCCGCCGAACTCACAAGCATTAATGACTGTCCGAAAAATACCTCCCACCGGTGGAACTAAACGCAGCACTTCTTGCAGCACCTGTTCTAAATAGGTCATTTGTTTGAGTTGCTCCAATGTTAGGGGTTCCGTAGCGGGGAACTGCTGCTGTTCGGTGCGGACTTTTGCCATCACATCGGGATGTTGAGCTAGGAGAAGGCAAAAAGAGGCGATCGCCGAAGTTAAAGTTTCGTGTCCCGCAAACAGCAGCAACAGCACTTGATCTTTTAACTCATCCAAACTCAAACTATTTCCCTCGTCATCGCGAGCCGAAATCAGCAAACTCAAAGCATCATTGCCGCTAGGGGTTGCTTGTTGGCGATCGCGAATAATCTTTTCAAGTTCTGCCAACAGTAACTTTCTGCTATTTTTCGCTTTGCCAAACTTAGTCCAAGGCACATCTAAAGGAATCGAAAATAAACCGTTAGACCAAGTTTCAAAATTATGTCCTAGCGCCGTTCCCGAACCATTTTCAATCCCTACTAACAACTTACCCGCCACATCAAAAGTATAATTTCTCAGTTCGGGATACCAAGTCAGAGTTTCCATTTTTGCCCATTTTTCCAAATAGCGCTGAGTGATATTTTCCATCGCGCCGATGTAGCCGGCCAAAGAGCGTGGCTGAAAGGCTTGGTACAGCAACTTGCGCCTATTGTGGTGGTTAGGACCCGTTTGCAGCGCCAAGGAAAGCGGCCCTAAAAGCGCTTTCGTACTCGGAGGAAAACTCACAACAAAATATTTGTTGTCATTGCTTAAAACAAACAAATTCGCCTCTTGGCCACGCATAAACACGGTAGGCAGTCCGAAAATGCTGGTTTTGAAAAGCGGCCCGTACTGCTGGTGGCGTTTTTTGGCAAATTGGGAATCTTGCAAAAAGTTGAGGGTATCGCCAATTAGGGGTAAACCGAAATTGCCGGGAGGTAATGCCATTTTAGATTTTAGATTTTAGATTTTAGATTTTTAATATCATATCAATTTTAGTGGGAGGGTGGGCAATACGCACCAGACAAATTTCTGGTCAAATAACTTTTCTCTGTTTGTAGCCTCTAGGGTGCGTCTTTAGATTTTAGATTTTAGATTTTAGATTTTAGATTTTAGATTTTTAATATCATATCAATTTTAGTTGTCTCGTTCATATTGTTAACCAGACAAATTTCTGGTAAAATAAGTTTTATATGTTGGCGTCTGTAGGGTGAGTCAGTCTTAAGGTTAGTACAAAAAAATCTGGTTTTTCCAACTGACGCACCTTAGTATTTTGGCCGACACACCAATTTAATTTTCTGTCCTTTTAATCGGAATCTCGATTATAAATTCAGTGCCTTTCCCCACCACCGAGAAACACTTAATTTCACCTTTATGTTTTTCGACAATAATTGAATGGGAAATCGCTAAACCCATCCCCGTTCCCGAACCGATACGTTTGGTAGTATAGAAGGGGTCAAATATCCGTTGCTTGACTTTATCGGTGATACCTGCACCGTTATCAGCAATTCTAATCACAGCGAGAGTACCTTCTACCTCTGTACGAATGCGGATAATTCCCGGATTTTCGAGCGGTTCTTGTAAAACGTCAATAGCGTTAGCAATAATATTCATAAACACCTGATTCAATAGTCCGGCGTAGCACTCCACCAGTGGCAATTTTCCGTATTCTTTAACGATTTGAATTGCTGGGCGATGGTACTTCGTACCCGCTACGCTAACGGGCTGAACTTTCAGACGGTGTTCTAAAATCATCAATGTGCTGTCGATGCCTTCGTGAATGTTAACCTTTTTCATGTCAGATTCATCAAGGCGAGAGAAATTCCGCAAACTCCGCACGATATCCCGGATGCGAGTCGCTCCCACCTGCATAGAAGACAGCATTTTAGGCAAGTCGTCTAGCACAAAATCCAGCTCTAAAACTTGTATTTCCTCCTGAATCGCTGGAGAAGGTTCCGGGTATTCATCTCGATACATTTGCACCAGTTTCATCAGGTTTCGGGCGTATTCTTCTGTGTAGGTAAGATTGCCGAAGATAAAGCTGACCGGGTTATTGATTTCGTGGGCAATTCCTGCTACCATCTGACCGAGACTCGACATTTTTTCTGCCTGCACGAGTTGAGTTTGAGCAAGCTTAAGTTCGCACAGAGTTAGTTCGAGTTTGGCAGCTTGTTCTTGCGCTATCCGAGCTGAATCGACGCTTTGAGTGTAGAGTTCCGCTTGACTGATGGCGATCGACAATTGATCGCAAATTGCCGATAGCAACTCCACTTCGTCTTTTGTCCACCTGTGTACCTCGCGGCAAGAAGTGCAGCCAACAACTCCAGTTAAACCCCCTGCACTCTTAACCGGCAAATCCAAGACAGACTTGTAACCCACCTGCAAAAAGAATTCCCTTTCTACTGGATCGCTGAAAGTTGCAACATCATCTATTTGATAGATTTCCAAATTAGCTATCTTTTGCGCCAGTGTCCCCGTTACCTCAGCAGGGTAATAACCCAACAGCGAGATCAAGTCATCATTTTTAGCTTCGTGGACGATATCCCAAGCGGGCGTCTCGGCATCGGGCGTATACCACATAAACAGACAGCGATCGAGTTGCAGCAAGTCGCGAATTTGCCGCACAGTTGTTGCCAAGATAGTATCTAAATCTAGAGAAGCGCGGATTTGACTGCCTAGCTGGTTGAGCAATTTTTGCTGCATTGCTGCTGCTTTTGATTCGGCGGCGGCGAGGCGAGATTTTTCGTAAAGTTCGGCTTGATTAATGGCGATCGCCAATTGAGTTCCTACTGCCATTAACAGTTCCACTTCTTCGTCTCTCCACAGCCGCACCCCGCTGCAAGAACCGCAGAGGATCGCGCCAATTTGACCCGACTGTGTTTGAAGGGGAATGTCCAGCAGAGAATTGAGGTCTACAGACCTTAAAAATTCCCGTTCTCCTGGATCGGTTAATGCCTCAACATCGTCGATCCGAATTATTTCTAAATTGCCAATCCGCTCAGCGATAGAAGCTGTTGGCTCAACAGGATATAAACCCAAAATAGAGGGCAAATCGGTATTTTTTGCCTCGGATATCACATTCCAAGCAGGTGGCGAAGCGTCGGGCGTATACCACATAAACAGACAGCGATCGAGTTGCAGCAAGTCGCGAATTTGCTGCACAGTTGTCGCCAAAATAGTATCTAAATCCAGAGATTGGCGGATATTGCTAGCTAGCTGGTTCAGCAGCGCTTCCTGCTCAGCTAATTTGCGGAATCTCGCTTCCGACTTTTGCAACTGTCTTTGAGCTTCTTTTTGTTTGGTAACGTCCAAACCCAAGCCGATTAAGCCGATCGCGTTACCAGAATCATCTTTGACCTTAGTTTTAATTGTTTCCAAATAATGTTCTTTACCATCAGCAAGCTGCATCACTTCTTCAGCATAACAGGGAATATCTTGGCTCCACGCTTGCGCGTCAGATGCCATGCGGTTAGCAGATGCTTCTAATCCCAAAACTTCGGAATAGTGAGATGCTTCTAAAAATCTTGATTCAGGTATAGCCACATCTTCACAGAAAGTTTTGTTAACTAATAACATCCGCCCGCTAGCATTTGTCAGCCATACCCAGATCGGAGCGTTGTCAATAATTGTCCTCAAAGTTTGCTTTTGTGTGGCGAGAGCAACTTCTGTTTGTTTGCGCTTAATCCCCAGGGCGATCGTATCGGCACTTGACGCCAAAGCAATCAGCGTTGATTCGTTCAACTCCTGACGAGCAAACATCGCTATTACTCCCAGCAACTGATTGTCAACAATTAGCGGATATCCAGCAAAAGCCACCATTCCTTCACGCGCCGCCCATTCTTTGTCCTTGATTCGCGGATCTTCTTTCACAGAATTAGTGATGTGAGGTTGTCGCTCCAGGGCGATTAAACCAATCTTGAACTCACCCACAGCAATGCGGCTGTGAGCGCCGTCAATGTGAGTATATATCCCCGCGCTTGCTTGCAGTTCCAATACATTTCCCTCTTCATTCAGCGTCCAAATCCGAGCAAAGGCAACATCCAAATGGCGCACAACTGCATCGGCGCAATATTGCAAAGTTGCAAGCAAAGTCTGGTTTTGAGTTAGACCAATTCCCACATCTGCTGTGAATAGAGAAAGTTTCAATTGTTCTGCTAAAGCTTCTTCTGCTATTTTGCGCTCTGTAATGTCCGTAGCAGCACCGAGACGCTGCTTAATTTTTCCCTCCTCTGTTCTGCTAAATACAATATTCCGGCTGACTAACCAGTGCCAACAATTCTGTCGATCGCGTACCCGATATTCGTACTCAATAACTTCGCCGTCGGGAGCATTTTCTAATTGCTGAAAATATCCGGGAAATTTAGCTAAGTCGTCAGGGTGGATGATGGTGGGCAGTAGATTGCTGCCCATGTTTTCAACTTCGGCGCTGGTATAGCCGAGGGTGTCAGTGATTTCCCGGTTGCTATAGACATTTCGCTGCTCGCTTTCATCGTAAACAAAGAGAAGATTCGGACTGGTATTGGCAATTCGCTCAACAAAACGCTGACTCTCTTGCAGCGCTGCTTCTGCTTGTTCTTGAGCGGTAATGTCGCGGCCGACACCATAGATCAATTCTTCCTCGCAGAAACGGGTAGCAGTCCAGGCTATCCACTTGTAAGAACCGTTGCGACAGCGCCAGCGGTTTTCAAACCCAACGGTATTATTCCCCGCCGCCATACTTTCAGCTTCTTTTAAAGTAGTTTCGCGATCGTCTGGATGCACGAATTCAATGAAGAGTTGGCCCATCATTTCTCCTGGGGAATAGCCGAGGATTTTTTCTGCTGCTGGGTTGATGAGTGTTATATAACCGTCAAAACTAAGGACGCACAGCAGATCTAGCGAGAGGCTAAAAAAACGATCGCCCCCGTTGGGTTCGCTGGATGGGCGATCGTTTTGGGCTAGGGTACAAGAGGCGTCTGATCCTGCCGATACCGCCAAAAAGACAATATTTGCTATTCCCAAAAATCCCAGGGCGAGTTGGCTATCGTAGAAATTATCACCGCTGCCAGCTACGAGCCACCCGTTTAAGACAAGCAGTACAATTATCACAATTGAGAATACACTGCCAGGGGCGATCGTCCCTACGCTGATTTTTTTTTCATACTCCTTGCTGCCTTCTGCCTTTTCTATTCTGGTGACTGCTGCGGTAATTTTTGTCAACAACACGTGCAGTAAGTTCGAGAATTTAGTGCTTTTTGATTCTTCGATACGAACAGAAGATTTCATTTTTTTAGTTGTGATCCCGTTTTACGTGTGGTGAGCCAAAATTACAATAAAGCTGTTTAAATATTGTTAAACTTTCCTAGCTTGCGAAATCTAGCGGTTTAACATTTGCGTAAATCTACGCAAACCGACCATAGAATTAAGTGTATTTACGGAATTAGGGAGTAATCTCTTTTTAGCTGGGGTGGGCATTTTCTACTTTTTCCGACTCATAGAGAGAGTTTATCTATAATACTACGCTACATATTGCTCTTAGTCATTGGACATTTGGCCTAATCTAGCTAATCTTGGACGCAGAACCTAATTATGTAGGGTTCGCCTGAAGCAGCTTGGCGCGTTATAGTAGCGTGTTATACGACTTTTGCCGTCCAGGAATGACCGAGTTTGATGTAGGAAAATACTGCGTGGAGCGCGCTGGCTGTGGGTTGAACAACCCGGAATATTAGTCAAGTTCAAACAGGTTGAATTTGAGCATAAATTATGAAGTTCAAATAAAGATAAACTGTGGATTTCTGAAGATAAAATGAAAAAAATATTGGTAGCAGTTTTTCGTTGCACTCCTATGTTCGCGCGTAAGGGCTAATTAGTAATTGGTAACGGGCAATTGGTAATTGATACGAGTTTAAAACACTAGATATCAATTTTGTTGTGATTCATCAGCAGGCGATGGGGGCCAAGGCGCCACAGCACCCAAAGCAGATTTGCGGCCTAATTGCTGTTGCCGAATTCGCTCCAAATTCCCGGCAGGAATAGAAGCTATGAGTTGCCGCGTGTAAGCTTGCTGCGGTTGGCGGTAAATGCGCTCGGCAGTGCCAATTTCTTCGATTTTACCTTTGTTCATGACGATCGCGCGATCGCTCATAAACTTGACCACGCTCAAATCGTGAGAAATAAAAATATAAGTCAGTCCAAACTCTGTTTGCAACTCCTTGAGCAAATTTAAAACTTGCGCCTGCACCGACACATCTAATGCCGAAACCGACTCATCGCAAATAATAAACTTAGGATTCAAAGCCAAAGCTCTAGCAATACAAATTCGCTGCCGCTGTCCGCCCGAAAACTCGTGAGGGTAGCGCCGCATAAAATCGGGATTTAAACCCACTCTATCCAACAAATAAGCAGCGCGCTCGCGCTGTTCTTTCTTGTTCTTACCAAAGCGGTGAATCACCATCGGTTCCATCACCGCCTCCCCAACATTTAGGCGCGGATCGAGAGAACTAAAAGGGTCTTGAAAAATAATTTGCAGATCGCGCCGCAGCCACCGCAATTTGCGATCGTACTCTTTTTGCATCCGATAATTAGCCATCCACTGCGATGCCGAACTACTTGTCGCAGGAGGCGTAATTTCTTGACCTTCAAAAAACACTTTACCGCTGGCGATCGGAATTAATTGCAGCAAAGCTCTCGCCAAAGTAGATTTGCCGCAGCCAGACTCACCCACCAAACCCAAAGTCTCGCCCGGATAAACCTCAAAAGAAATATCGTTTACCGCCATAAACAAGCGTTTAGTTTCGCCAAACATTCCCTGCACCGGAAAACCGACGCGCAAGTTATCAACAGCTAGCAAAGGCTCGGAAATATTCGGCAGCCGAGGCGGTTTTCCTGTTGCAAAAGCGGGATTTCCCCCGCTGTTGTCGCCGTCTAAATCGGCATTTTTCTCGACAATTACTAATTCGCCGCTAGCATTTGTGGTGACATCCATAAAATCGGAAACTGTCGGCAAGCGGCGCAGTTGCCGATCGAGAGTTGGGCGGCAAGCTAATAAACCTTTTGTGTAAGGATGTTGGGGATTGCTGAAAATTTGTTCGATCGCACCGCACTCAACAATCTTGCCTCGGTACATCACCGCCACCGTATCGCCAATTTCAGCAATGACGCCCAAATCGTGGGTAATAAAAATCATTGCCATGCCTCTAGAGTCGCGCAACTCGCGCAGCAAAGCTAAGATTGTTGCCTGCACGGTTACGTCCAAAGCCGTGGTCGGTTCATCAGCAATTAATAAAGTTGGATTGCAAGAAATGGCCATTGCAATCATCACGCGCTGGATTTGACCGCCAGAGAGTTCGTGGGGATAGCGATCGAGCATAGCTTGTTTTTGGCCGTTGACGAGCTGCATCAAATCGCGATCGTCCTCCATAAGTGCTTGATTCCCCGCAGCAGTCCGGGAATGCTCTTGCCGCAAAGCCAAACACCGCTGCCTGATCTCATCGTCTGCCGGTAGCAGCTTCACTTCTTGCAGCAAAGAAGCAGCTTGGCGTCGCGCTTCTGTCTGCGACACCTGTTGGTGCAAACAAATGGCTTCTGTGAGTTGAAATCCGATCGTATAAACGGGATTTAGCGAACTCATCGGCTCTTGAAAAATCGTCGCAATCTGGCTGCCCCGGTATGTTTGTTTTTCCCTGTCCGGCATTTCCAGCAGATTCACAGGCCCATTGCTAACGCCGTCTTTTGTCGGAGAAAACCAAATTTCGCCATCGATTTTCGTTGACGAACTCGACAGCAAACCCATAACAGCCAGGGATGTTACCGATTTTCCCGACCCCGACTCTCCCACGATGCCCAGAGTTTGCCCTCGCTTGACCTCAAAGGAAATGCCGTCAACCGCTTTGACGGTTGCAGACGCATCGCTTGCGTCCGCAGATTGAAATTGAACCCGCAGGTTGCGAACTTCTAGGACGGTTTCACTCATGGAAGTCTATGGCAAAAATTAAAGGGAGATTAAGTGGATTGTAGCAGGGCCTGTTCAAGGCAGAAGGCACGGGGAAAGTTTTAAGATTGCTTCGTTCCTCGCGAAGCGTGGCAATCTGAAAACTCAGAGCTAGTTATAGTGGCTATCAATCAGGTGAGGTACTCGCCGGCTTTCTTACCAATTCCCGAATCGAAAATCGAAAATCGAAAATCGAAAATCCCAATCAGTACCTCACTCAATTGACAATTGCGATAAGTGCCTTCTGCCTGTGAGTAATTTTCCTTAAAAACCAATGACTTGAGTGTCAGCAGGCAGGGCAGTGGCCTCGGAAACCTTTTTAAACAGGGTTGCCTGCTCGTTTAAGGAATTAGGTCTGGCCTGTCCGGGATTAGTGCCTTGCAACTGAAGCCGCATTTGACCTTCGGGAGTCAATTCAAAAACAGTCTGAACGGTTTCTGTGCTGCTGAGACCGACATCAATGTGCATCGGTTTTTCACCCTGATTAACTTTGTACCTCATTTCTTTGGCGCGGGCGGCTCCGTCGGGGCCTTTAGCCATGAGAAACAATTTGCCTTCTGGGGCAAAGACGAAGGTGAAAGACTGACCGGAGGGGACTGTGCCTTGCCATTGGCCTAGGAGTTGCTGGTCGAGGGTGCTAGCGGCCGGGGCTGCTGTTTCTTGGGCAATTGTTGGTGTTGCTGCGGATGCTGGGCCGAGTGAGGCGTTGAAGCTAATGAGGATGCCCAAGCAAAGGCTACCTGCGATCGCTTTACCAATCATTTTTGAATTAGACATGAGACCGATCTAAAAATTGGTTATTTGTTTTGTACACTGTAGCGGTAAAACCGTACTTTGTTTAGTTTAAATCTCTTTTAGGGATAGATATAGGTTGAGGTTCAAACCTGCAACGCAGTTGTCATCGCCGGACTAAAGCTTTTCCTGAGCTTGTTGAAGGGTCATTCGATTTTAGATTTTAGATTTTAGATTTTGGAGGCGACCCCACGGATAAATTCGGGGGCTTAAGGATTTTAGATTTTAGATTTTGGATTGATTCCACGGATAAATCATGTGGCGGGTACCATCAAGAAATTCTTGGCCACGGCGCTTTCAGTTTTTTTTGATTGTTGTAAAATCCAATACAAATCCGGCTTAACTTGCACAGTTCGCTGTTCTGAGTAGATTGTTCTTCACTCAAAACAGCTAATTGACTATTGCGTGCGATCGCACCCCCAGATAGTTTGGCAAATCGATCGCATTAATAGTCGGTCATTAATTTTTTTCAGTTTCGGGTTCGACTTGTTCTGTCGGAGATTCCGGCGCGGGTTCCTGTGGATTTCGCGATCGTTTCATGCGCTCCAATGCCTCTGCGTAAGACCAAGCCACGCTCACAATAAAAGCTTTCGCCATGCCGGACAAATTTTGTGCATCCTCGCTTTCAGGCGCTTCAGCTTTTTGGTTGCCGTCGTTCATCATGTTTTTGTTTTCTCCCGGGCAGGTTTTTATAACGATTTTTTGCAGTGTGCGATCGATACCCACAAATTCTGATTTTTCTTGCACCCGCACCCTACGTATCTTTGAGGATATGACCTTGATTACCACGAATAATATCATAAATACACTGATTCGATGACCGCATCAGAAAGAAACCTTAACTTCGCTGGTGGCCCGCAGCACTGACTCTTGCTGGAAAGTGCGCTTGTAAGTTTCGATAATTTCATGAATAGCTTGATTTTTTTCAGGACTACTTTCATAAATTAAAATAACTATTTTAGAGTTTTCTCTAATCAGAATTCCCGATCTGTTGAGAAACTGCCCGGAGCCGTCTAATACGGTTAGCCCTTCCCGAAAGCGAGGGGTAATAACCGCCTTGACAAACTCCTGCCATTCGGATTCAGAAATTATCTCGCCTCCCGGTTTTGTTAAGCCAAAATACAGTTCATCTTTGAGGTGATTGGTTTGCTTTGCATTAGTATCCGAAGTTTCGGGAAGTTGAGCGCGGGCAATTGTCGCCGGACAAACAGGCAGGATGAACAGCAGGCAGGTCAAGCAAAGACTGTTAAGATGTTTATTCATCAGGAATTACCTGCAACTTCTATATGTAGGGTGCAACTGAGATGTTGCACCATTCTCAATAAGCTTTGTATGAACAGGCTGTCCGGCCTGTTCCACAAGAAAATTCACTCTTTGTGGAACAGGCCGGACAGCCTGTTCCTGAGAATGGTGCAAGATGTGAGGTGCAACCTAAGCGCTTTACCACTTATTTATTCGTCTAAAGGGAAAGAGACGAAAGTTTGCGTAGTTTGACCTCGAACTCGTATTCCAGAGGCTAGCTAAGTCACAATGGATTTAATTTAACATAAAAGGCTTCCAACTCAAAAACCCAGTTTCTCAGGTGAAACTGGGTTTTTGAGCATCTGTCCTAGTTTATTTATGCTCGCCTACTTGATTGCGTCTGTCGTATTAAGTAGCTCAACCTATTTTAAACGTCGAACTTTTCAGGTGTTCAGAAACCCGGAAGGGCGAGCACTCTTGGCTGCGCCCCGACAGCAATCAGGTTTCTCAGTGTTATATTTTTTTAGTTGGAGCTAGTTATCCTTTAATTCGCGGATACTTCTCTTAGCAGTGTCTTGGTACATCTCCCCCATTTCTTTCACGGCTGCTCCTGCCTCTTGGCCAATCTTCTGAGCTCGTTCGCCGGGAGAGTCTGAGGTTTCGCGAGCTTCTTGCCTCCATTCCCGCGTTGTTTGGGGTCTTTCAGAATTGTTTAGCTCCGATTTTGAGCTGGCTTGCGTGCCAAAACCTTTGTTAGTGCGTCCCGAATCAACAGTGGTTGTCAGCACCAGAAAACCGACTAGGACAACACTCAAAAAACTCTTAATTTGAAAGCCCTTAAGCAGGGAACTGATGCGAGCAATGGCTGTGGAAATCAAATTCATCTCAGTAATACTCCCTAAGTTAATTGGTGATAATTTTCAACATTTTTTCATCTAATTGACTCGCTCCAAAATCAGCAGCTAATTCGAGGTAAAGCCAACTTAGCTTTAAATTCCGACTTAACCACCTAAATAGAGTTATAGGTTAGCGATAAAATCTGGTAAACACGCAACCTATGTGTCAGCCAATTAGCTTTTTCACACATGAATATCACGTTAACAGCAGCCAAATAGTTCTACCTCTAACTAAAGTCATAACTTAGTTAGAAGCAAAAAACATATTTTTATACACATGGTTAGACAATTTTTAATCAATCATGCTATGCAGGGCAAATTCTTATTGCAAGCGATCGCCCGTTTTCACGTCAAACCAGTGCAGCAACTGAGGCCCAAAAACCAGCTCTACAATTTCGGAATTCCAGTGGCGGTCATTTGGCAGCAAAGCCCGCACCGTTACTGACTCCACACCTTTAACTCGGACGCTAACTAAATTTTGCATTCCTAAGTTTTCCACTAAAAAAACCTCACCTTTAATTGCCTCTGGGGCCGACATATTGCCGGCCTCTACATCTGCAAAGCCGACGTGTTCCGGGCGAATTCCCAACACAATTTCTGGCGGCACAGTCGGCATATCTGGTAGTCGAACTCGAAAATCGCCCAACTGAGCAAAATTTCCCTGGCATTTAAGCACTAGCAAATTCATTTGCGGGCTGCCCACAAAACCGGCTACAAACTGATTTGCCGGACGGGTATAAATTAAGTGTGGCGGATCGAGCTGCTGCACGTTGCCGCTGTTGAGAACTGCGACTTTTGTAGAAAGCGTCATTGCTTCGGTTTGGTCGTGAGTGACGTACACTACCGGAGCTTTTTGGGAGGAAAATAATTGTTTGAGTTCGGCCCTAACTTTTTCCCGCAATAATGCGTCGAGATTGCTCAAAGGTTCGTCGAGCAAAAATACTTCCGGTTGGCGCACTAAAGCGCGGCCCAGGGCGACTCGCTGCCGCTGTCCGCCTGATAGTTTTCCGGGTTTGCGATCGATTAATTCCGTCAATCCTAGGGATGTTGCAACTTCTGTCACTAACCGGTTGATTTCACCGGAGGAAATTTTGCGAAGTTTGAGGCTCGATGCCATATTCTCGTATACTGTCATGTGCGGATAAAGGGCGTAACTTTGAAAAACCATTGCTATATCGCGATCGCCCGGCCTGAGATAAGTGACATTGCGATCGCCAATTCTAATCTCGCCCCTAGTTGGCTGTTCCAACCCTGCAATTAATCGCAGCGTCGTAGATTTGCCACACCCCGACGGCCCCAGCAAAGTCAGAAATTCTCCTTCGCTGACATCCAAACTGATGTCTTTTACGGGAACTACTTTAGGGCTGTAGGTTTTATTGAGGTTTGTGAGTTGCAATTTTGCCATAATTTTTAAAGTGTTGACTGTTGACTGTTGACTGTTGACTGTTGATTGTTGACTGTTGACTGTTGACTGTTGACTGTTGACTGTGTTGTTTGACTCGTTCCCAGCCAGAGCCCCGGAACCAGTTCAATCTAAAATCTAAAATCTAAAATCTAAAATCGATTTATCCTTTTACCGCCCCCGCAGTTAAACCCTGAACAATGCGCCGCTGGAACACCAAAACCAGCAAAACCAAGGGCAAAGTTCCCAAAACGGTAGCTGCGGCGATCGGCCCGTAAGGAATCTCAAATACTGACACCCCGCTGAGTTGAGCCGTGGCGACGGGAATAGTTTTCAAAGATTCGCGAGTCATAAATGTTAGTGCAAATATAAACTCGTTCCAAGCTGAAATAAATGTCAAAATTCCAGTTGTGACTAAAGCTGGAAATGTCATCGGCAGTACGATTTGCCACAGCATTTGAAAAGTGTTGTATCCGTCAACTTTAGCCGCATCTTCCAAATCTTTGGGCAACTGTTGAAAGAAACTTCGCATCACCAAAATTGTCAGCGGCAAATTGATAGCAGTGTAAGGAATAATTAAGGCTAAATAATTATTGCCTAAATCCAAAGCTTTGACAATTTCCAGCAGTCCCAAAAATAGCAGCACCGCCGGAAATAGCGTTACAATCGTCACACTTGCCAGGATAATTCTCTCGCTCCACAGCCGCAACCGGGCTAAAGCGTAAGCTGCAGGAGCGCCTACTGCTAAACACAGCAATGTTGAAGTAATGGAAACAAAAGCGCTATTTAAAATGTAAAGTGCAAACGGGCGGCGCTGGAACAGCGACAGGTAATGCTCGAAAGTAATTCGTTTGGGAATGTAGACGTTGGGAATCGCCGAAATATCCGCATTTACTTTGAAAGAAGTTAGCACCTGCCAGATAATAGGTGCGAGAAAATATGCGACAATTAAGAGCGCTGAGATTGGCAAGATTAATTGCCGGATGTTAAAGGTTTTTTTGGTAGGTTGTTCGCGGGCGATCGACATAATTTATACCAATCAAATAAATGTGCAACTGTGGGTTATCTCAAATCCAAAATCCCCAATCTAAAATCGTCTTAGTTTCCTCCGGCTGCATTGGTGCGGGCTCTCGATAACAGGTAAGCGGCGATCGCAACTGCTGCCACTAACATCAAAAAAGTACACACCACCAAAGCCGCCCCATACCCAAAGTCTAAATACCTCATTACCGTGCTGTAAATGTAGATAGAAACCGTCTCCGTTGCCCCCGCAGGCCCCCCTCCCGTCATCACCTGAATCAAGTCAAAAATGCCGAAAGCTTGGGCAAATCGAAACAGCACAGCAATCACAATTTGCGGCATCAGCAGGGGCACAGTAACTTGACGGAAACTCTGCCAGCTACTCGCGCCGTCAATCGCGTGGGCTTCGTACAAATCACCGGGAATTGACTGCAATCCTGCTAGCAAAAGCAAGCTGACAAAGGGCGTCGTTTTCCACACATCTGCTGTAATCACTGCCATCATTGCCAAAGTCGGATCTCCCAGCCAGCTAATGCTATTTTGAATCAATCCCAATCGCCTCAAAATGTCGTTAATTACGCCGTATTGGTCGTTAAAAATCCATGCCCAAGCTACTCCCATCAATGCAGTGGGCAGCGCCCAAGGTAGCAGGGAAATTGTCCGAACAATGCCGCGCCCTGGGAAGGATTGATTTAATACTAAGGCAATGCCCATACCGAGAATTAATTCCAGCACAACAGAGGCGACAGTAAATACTGTGGTGTTGCCTAAAGTTTGCCAGAAACGCCCGTCACCTAACATTCGACTGTAGTTAGCAAAACCGGAAAAAACCAGTTTTAATTCTGTACCGAGGTTTTGGGTGAATAAACTCAGCCAAAAAGCGCGCAATATTGGGTAAGCAAATACTAGCATCAGAATTATCAAAGCTGGTGCTACTAATATCCATCCGGTTTTTTGTTCGCGCTGGATCATCTTGTCTAATTGCATATTGTTCACCTTTAATTTATTTTTGGGCGGGATAGAAGCCCACCCCACAAAAAATTCACTCTTTGCGGAACAGGCATCTTGCCTGTTTCTAACTCTTTGTGGAACAGGCATCTTGCCTGTTTCTAACTTTTTGTGGAACAGGCATATTGCCTGTTTCTAACTTTTTGTGGAACAGGCATATTGCCTGTTTCTAACTCTTTGTGGAACAGGCATATTGCCTGTTTCTAACTCTTTGTGGAACAGGCATCTTGCCTGTTTCTAACAGAAGCAAGATATCAAATTTACGAAGCTTTGGGTTGTTTCAAACTGCCTAATAAATTACGAGTTTCGCTAGCTGCTGCTTTCATTGCTTGTTCTGCACTCATTCTCCCGGTAAAAGCTGAACTCAAATAACGCTGCAAAATATCAGAAGCTTGAGCGTATTGTGCCAGGGGCGGGCGCAAAGCCGATCGTTCCACTACTTTTAGCAGTTGCGGGTAGTGGGGATATTTGGCGACTATTTCTTTGTTGGTAAATAGGGATTTGTAACTGGGAACTAAACCGGTTTGTATAATAAATTTGCGCTGGGTTTCCTCGCTGGTAAGGTATTTAATTGCTTTCCACGCTTGTTCTGGATGTTTTGAGGTTTTGGCAATTCCCCAGCCCCAGCCGCCCAAGCAGGAACCGCCTGTTTTACCGATACTGCTGAGCATTGGCTCGATCGCAATTTTGCCTCTAACATTCGATCCTTCGGCATTTGCCAGCTTCCAAAGATAGGGCCAGTTTCGCAAAAATAGCGCTTTACCGTTTTGAAACAACAGCCGGGTTTCTTCTTCGCCGTAGGTGGTGACACCCGGAGGAGAAATGCCCGATGCGATCGTACTTTTGAGAAATTCCACTGCTTTAATTGCCTCCGGTTTATCTAACCCAACTTCAAAAGTTTGAGGGTTGGCCCAAAAGCCGCCAAAACCGGAGAGTACCTCGACAAACATCGCAGATACTCCCTCGTATTGTTTGCCTTGCCAAAGATAACCCCAAGTTGCTTTTCCCTGTTTCTGCAAGTTTTGAGAGATTTTTACCATCTCTTCAAAGGTTTTCGGGGCTGGAATTCCCGCTTGTTCTAAAATGTCTTTGCGGTAATAAAGCATTCCGGCATCGGAAGCATGGGGAATTCGATAAAGTTTGCCCCGATACCGCCCGCCTTCGACGTTACCTTGGATGAATTTTGATAGTTGTTCGGGGGGAATTCTGTCTGTCAAATCGCTTACCCAACCTGCGGCTGCAAATTTGGGAACCCAGACAATATCCATGTTGATGATGTCGTAGGGCGATTCGCCTAAAAGAAAGGCAGATGTGTAAAGATTTTCTATGAGGTTGCTGTCAAAAGGCCCTTCTATGAGGTTGATGCGAATGTCGGGGTTTTTCTGTTCAAATTCTTTGACAAAGGGTCTCCAGTTAACAAGGTCTTGACCTTGCATTAACATGGTGATCACGACTGGCTGTTGAGTCAGTGCCGGCAGAATAAATAAAAGCAAGACGGCGGCTAATGTGACAGCAAATAAGGCTAAAAGACGGGGACGCTTCTGGCTTCGTTGCAGCAGGGAATGTATTTTTTGCATTTGCTTTTGAGAAGTGGCTGTGCGATCGCCTTATTTCTCTCATAACTCGCTTTCTTTTGTTTCGCTGGATTTAGCGAGTTTGTGCAATAAAAGTTTAAGTAAACTTTAGCTTACTTAATAATAGTTGAGTGAAGAGTGCAAATTTTGATTTAAGTTGGTCGAAGGGGAGTTAAGTAGACATCTATCTATAGAGAGATATTAAGAAATTGTCTAATATAGCAGTTGTCGATCGGATGAAACTCACATCTTGCACCATTGTCAAGGACAGGCTTTTCGGCCTGTTCCACAAGAGATGAATTTCATTGTGGAACAGGCCGAAAAGCCTGTTCCTAAACAAGTAATTGAGAATTGTGCAATATCTCAGATGAAACAAAGTAGGGACTTATGCCCAGCCTAAGTCCCTACAGATGCTGGCATCCCATCTCTATTTATCCCTACTTTTAAGAGTGGTTATAACTTTTTTTGCTCGCCCGATCGACGAGCTATTCTACTATAAAAACTCGGTTTCTGAGTAAGTTCTAAATACAAAAAACACCGCTCCTCAAAACAGGAGAACGGTGTATAGGGGGTGTTATGGGTTGTTGTCTGGAATTAAGATTAACAAATCACGATCGGCTGAGGCTATGCCTTGTGATGGTTAAAAAATTGGCACAAACCTGCACGATCGCCCGTTGATCGATCGACCGCGAGCAATTAGCCCAACCATTCCACAACAGCATCCTGCTTGGTATTGGTGCGCCGTTCTGGGGTTTCGCGGTTAAATTTCAAGTGAATGGCGCGGTTTTGTTCGCCGTCTGCTGCTACTGCAAAAATCGGATAGTCGATTAAGCCGTCTTGGAAGGACATCTGGAAGCGGAAAGTGCCGTCAGCATTGAGTTTAATCGGCTGTCCGCCTACGTAGACGGTAGCGTCGGGCTCGGTGGCGCCGTAGACGATCAGTTCGGCATCAGCAACTAACCAGAACTGGCGGGGGCGCATCGGGGCGGCGAAGCCAACTCCCGACATACCGACACCTGACATACCGAAACCTGACATGGTGAGACCGGACATACCGACACCCGACATGGTGAGGCCGGACATACCGACACCCGACATGGTGAGGCCGGACATACCGACACCCGACGCGGTGAGACCGGACATACCGACACCCGACGTGGTGAGGCCGGACATGGTGGGAGCCGCCCACATTCCGACGCCGGAGGGGAACACGTAGGAACTGAGAGCTTGTTCGTGGATGCCGACTTGCTGGACGGAACCGGCGACGTGCTGCATGGAACCGAAGACAGAACCCGCTACGCGCAGGGATTCGGCAGATTCTGCCATGCCGAAAATTTGTTCGTAGATGGCGTTGCTGGTGCTGTAACCACCGCCATTGACTGCTTTTGCGAGTTTCTTGGCCGGAGGAACCAGTTCCGCGAAGGTTTTGCCCTGCAATTCTTCTTCCCAGTCGAGGGTGATGAATTGATCTTCAATCCAGTCGCTGGGATACACGGGAGGAACGCGGACTTCAGCCGATCGAGCTAATACCAGCCAGCGGCCATCTGCACAGCGGTAGCCGATGTCGATCGCGTAATCCCGATCGCTGACGGGGATTGGCACATACCATTCCCGCGCCAGTTCGTCGCAGGGATATTCTTGAATGCTGTGCGGGCTTTGAGTGTCGAGGTTAACATCTGTAACGTCGTAGATCCGCAGGGCGAGTTGCTGTCCTCCTTGGCGACGCAATTCTTCTTTGCGATCGTTGGGAATGTCCCAGTAAGTGTAGGCCCATTCTGGGTCGCGGGGCATTAAAACCACCCGGCTTTCGCCGTAGCCGTTGGGCAAATCTGCTAAACCTTCATCTACAGACGACAAAGAACCGCCTGTTCTATCTTCTTGACCGAGTTCAAACTTTGCTGCTTCCACTGCTTCTTGTGCCTCTAGTTTGCGAGATGGGCTGTAGGAAAATTTGGTGCGTTGAATTTCTTGAATTGATGCCAGAAGTTGCGATTTCCGCATCCGGCTGTAGCGAGAGACTCCACATTCGCTAGCAACTCTGCGGAGTTGTCGCAAAGTCATCTCTTCTAATGGTGGGCGTTCTTTGGCCATGAGTTGGTTCTCCACTAATTTAGGATGGCGGGTTAGATTTTTTCTTTCAACACAAATGTGTTGACTTTTTGAGTTAGAAACTCTTTTAAATCTACATATTATCGAGCTTCCAAATCTCTCCAACCTTTGAAGCCTTGCTTGTTTTTAGCTTGTCTTTTTCCCGATGCGATCGGGGGTTTTGACTTTTTGGCTTCTGCGCGCACCGTTCGATCTAAATAAAGCTTTATCTGTCGATTCTTGATTGACAAGATCGATTTTGTGAGTGCGATCGGTGCTGCTAGCAACGCTGTGCTGGCAGCACACGCGCTATTCGACTCCCAGGGCTGCTTAATCGAAGCATTTCTTTGGGATCGCTTTGTCATGACTTAATGTTGCAGACAAGTTGCGATCGGGTCAAGGGGTCTTTTGCCTCAATCCTGGGTACTTATACGCATTTTCGTGATTTTGGGGATCATATTGTCATGGAATCTTGACATTTGGGAGATTTGGGGGATCGGTGTTGAAGCGAATGTCATGATTTGATGACAAATGGGGATAGGGGGCTTTTGATGGGTTTGGAGGGTGGGGGCGATCGGTCTGCAATATCTATGTCTTTAGGAATACGATCGCACTTCCAGCCAACTATTCTCCCGATGCTTCCCTCTCCATCACTTCCTGTCACCAAGGGATTAAATTTTTGTTGGCGCGCCCATACTGTATGCTATAGTAGCATATAGTAGCATAGTTAAATCAAAGATAGAAGATACAATGTCTATAAAATTAAAAGAAAAAGAACTCGTGGGTGGAAAACGCAAGCGGGAGTTGATAGCGGTATACATCCCCAAAGAAAAGAAAGTCGCTTTAGAGGCGTGGGCAGCCTCAGAAGAGCGATCGGTTTCTTGGATAGTTGCCAAGCTGATTGATCAAGCACTTTGCTCGCGTCAACAGCAGCAGGAAGGTTTGGACAATGACAACTAACCCACTTAGCTATCTCGAAGATCCTGAAGATGAAATCGAGCGTATGGGGAGTCCTCAAACCGAATCCGTTGTAGCAGGAACCAGAAAAAAAGCAGTTGAACGTTGCTTAGAAGAAGCAAAAGGACGGAAGTTACTCGCCGTTCAACACTTTCAGAAAAACATTTGGCAGTGTATTTTCCCAGGAGGCGAAGATGAAGACTAAAGATACAATTGTTTGGGACTATAAACAGGGTTGGACTTCTCCAGAATTAGAAGTTCCGGCAACAGGTAAAATTGCTGTTTTTGTCGATTACCCAGATGACGACTTAAGTATGCCCATTATCGAACTCGAAGTAGAAGAATTGTTGTCAAGTTTAGGCTATGTTGGTGAGGGTCGCTACATTGGAGAAAACGATCGTTTCAAACCCTGCGATACAAAAACTGTCACTTATGTAGAAACATTCTCTATTGAAGAGTTGAGCCATCATCTCAGAATACTGAATCAAACTATCATTCCGAGGGAATGGTTTTATATCTTAAATTCCGAGGGAAATATTATCCATCTTCAAGAGGCGATCGTTCCAGCATAACCGCTCGATTTTAAAATTATCGATCGCTTGAGAATAGATATATTTTTATTTGGGAATATGACAAACTGGAAAACTTCCGGCAGTAGCTGGTGGAGGAGTGAAGGTGAAAAGCATTAATCACATTTTACGGAGTCAGGCTCAAATGACCATACTTACATCAGAACAAATTGCACAATATCGCTCTGAATTGGCAAGTGATCCAGAGGCATTAGCTGCACTGGACGAAGTAGAAGCTTGTGATAACAGTTTAGAAGATGCAGCAGAAGTGTTAGCAATTGAGTCGGGATACACAAAATCCACTCTGGCAGAGTCAGACCAAAGTTATTTAGACAAGTTAACCAAGAAAGCGCGGAAAGTTATCTGTAACAAATACACAGGTGATTTACTGGAATTATGCAAGGATTTGAGAGAAGCAATCCCGTTTCCTGGTAATTTAGCAACGTTAGTTGCTATCAAAGTGATTCAAATAGGTGTTGATAAGTTTTGCGAGTCGTCAGAGTCTGAAGCTTAGATTCCTGTAGCTGTAAAGGCTGCCCAATCGGAAGGGTGAGCAAAGGGATATGCTTGAGATAGGCGATATGTTATTGAGGCCTCAGCTTTCATACGCTCTACTTTTGGCAGTTTACTAAGGATTTCATCAATTAGAGCCTTGTATTTAATCAGGCGTTTTTTAAACTCGTCAACAGTTAAATCTCGTAGCCGTTTCTGTGCTATGTTGAGGGCGATCGCAATATCTCCCTCTTCTAACTGTTTATATTTTCTCAGGTTTTCATAAAACTCAATCATCAGAAAAGCAGCAGACAGTTGATCAACCTCCCAAAGGGTACTGACGACGCTAGGACTACCTGCAAACAGAAAACCACTTGGTAAACCGATATACTCATCGCTGATGCTGTTAAAATCTATCATGCCCGTTTCACAAGCTGAGAGGATAACCAGGCGACATTGATTTAAGTCTAGAGCAAAGATTTCTCCCAGCGTCAGGTGTCCATCCGCCAAAATTAGAGCTGATTTTTCAAAGTTAAATGTAGCATGACCGAAGAAGTGGAAGCAGTGGGCAGAGCGTAGTTGTTCTGATTGAATGAGGTTAGCTTTTATTGCTTTGTCTCCAGGGAGAACATAGTCATTCGGCTGAAAATAAGGACGGATAGCTTCAACTCCAAAATCCACATAGGGACGGTCTTTAGTAGGATTTTGGATGGCAAACAGGTGGGTAAAGTCGGGGCGTTGTCGTTTTTGTGCTTGTAGTAATAGCTGACAACTCGGTGCATAGCTGACACCTTTGGGGAAAATATCGAGGAGGCACAATTCACCGACTGGTAAAGCATGAAGGGGGAAAAGATGTAAGGCCAGATGGGGGATGAGGATTAGCTGCTGACAATCTTTGGGAAGATGGGAGAGAATCTCATCCAAGTGCAATATCTTTGCTAATTCCTTGAGTCGCGGAGTTAGCTGAGTCAGCCAGTTGTCTTTTTGCTCGTAGTAATCATCTATATAAGCATTAGCCCAATATACCAAAGCATTTCGGTCATCGATGGTGGCAGACAAAACGAAGGGTTGGGGGCTGTGGTGGGTAAAGATAAATGTATGGAAGCTTTCACGAGTGATATACCACTCGATAATTGCAGTGTGGTCATCTAAAGTTGCCTGAAAGTGGTCAAAGTTGAAGCCAGAACCGATGGGTAGATAGCGGTTTTGTAAGTCGTTGCGCTGCTGTCGTAACTGCACAAGATGTAGCGCTATAGTTTCTGGGTTATCGGTTTTACCAGTCTGGATTTTGTTCTGATTAGTAGCAATTTCGTCTCGAAGTTGTTCTAGTTCTGTGACAGCTTCTGGGGGAAAAATGTTATGTAAATCACGGGTGAGGATTTGTTCAACTAGGTTACGATTTTTGCTGCGTTCGGCATATTCAATCGCTGCGGTGTAATTGCCCATCTCTAGGCACACTTCCACCATAGATTGATAGATTTGGTTATGTTCCTCAGCTAGTTTTTGCTTGAATTCCTCCCCGGAGACAATCTCTTCTCGCAGTAATTCTACTATTTCTATAGCATCAGCAAAAGCATGATATGCAAGATACTTTTGGTTGTTTTCTTTGTAAGCAAGCCCAAGGTTAAATAAAGTCTGAGCGCAATCTTGGGGAAAAGCATCGCGGGTGCGAACTTCAAGTGCAGCTTGGTAATAGCAAATTGCTGCTTCTAAATTCTCGGCTTTATCTCCTTTGATTCTGTCAAAGTAGGCAAGAGCTAGATTATGTTGAGTGGCTGCCCAATTTTGGGGAAAAACTGAGCGGTTGAGAACTTCAAGCGCAGCTTCGCAATAGCGAATTGCTGCTTCTAAATTCTCGGTTTTATCTCCTTTGATTCTCTTAGAGTAGGCAAGAGCCAGGCTATTGTTAGAGTAGGCAAGAGCCAGACTATTTCCAGTGGCTGCCCAATCTTGGGGAAATGCTTTGTGGCTGAGGATTTCAAGTGCGGCTTGGCAATAGCGAATTGCCTCTTCTAAATTCTCAGCATTATCTCCTTTTATTCTGTATAAGTAGGCATTAGCCAGATTATTTTGAGTCATTGCCC
>NZ_JAUBTS010000036.1:0-37396 GCF_036705105.1 Microcoleus sp. B9-D4 | reverse complement strand
AATCTTGGGGAAAAGCTGAGTGGGTAAAAACTTCAAGTGCAGCTTGGTAATACCGAATTGCTGCTTCTAAATTCTCGCCTTTATCTCCTTTTATTTTCTTAGAGTAAGCAAGAGCCAGATTATTTTGAGTTGTTGCCCAATCTTGGGGAAAAGCTGAGTGGGTAAAAACTTCAAGTGCAGCTTGGTAATACCGAATTGCTGCTTCTAAATTCTCGGCTTTATCTCCTTTAATTCTGCCCGAGTATGCAGCAGCAAGATTATTTTGAGTTGTTGCCCAATCTTGGGGAAAATCTGAGCAGGTGAAAACTTCAAGTGCAGCTTGGTAATAGCGAATTGCCTCTTCTAAATTCTCGGCTTTATCTGCTTTAATTCTGTACCAGTAGGCATTAGCAAGATTATTTTGAGTTGTTGCCCAATCTTGAGGGAAATCTGAACGGCTGAGAACTTCAAGTGCAGCTTTGTAATAGGGAATTGCTATTTCTAAATTCTCATATTTATCTCCTTTGATTCTGTTATAGTAGACAAGAGCCAGATTATTTTGAGTGGCTGCCCAATCTTGGGGAAATGCTGATCGGGTAAAGACGGTAGCAGCAACTTCGTAACCTGCGCGTGCAATCTCCAAATTGCTGGCTATACTTCCGAAAGGAAACTGTGCAATCAAGTAGCTAAAACTGAAAATAACCCTGGCAATCGATTGCGATTCTTCTGACTCAATCTCTGATAGTGTCGCCATTGCCCAATCTCGCAACAAAAAGGCAAAAGCATCATTCAGTTTATCTAGGTTGTCTTGCAGCAGCGGGTACACCTGTTGGGTTTCACCGTTACTTTCTGCTGTTGTCCGCAATACCTCCATCAAGAAATTGAAATACACTTCTGAGGTTGCTGTTGCTGAAGAGTTGGCGATGTACTCACCCAAATGAGAAGCCCCATTTCGCAACCAAGTAGCGTTATTCTCATCCCCCTGCTGTGCCAGATAGTCAGCAACTTGTAGCATCATTTGCACTAACCCAGCATCAACCAACTCTGAGTTAGCATTCAAAATCTCTGTTGCTTCATCTTCAGTCGGACAATTGAATAACAAATAGAGCAGATGCAGATAGGCTTGACGGTGGCTTTCATCCATTGTGGGCGATATTCGGAGTAGTGATGTTATTTTCTACATCAGGATTTGCACTTTTTCGGGACGCGAAATAAAATTCCGTACAGGCGGCCTTAGTTGCTGCTACTACGCATCCAAAAACCAGACTTCGGGCAAAAGTCGGGTTTCTCAGAAATCCTGTATAATCGATCTTACCTAGCTAATTCTAATTTTGGCTCCCGCTTGTTTAAATGGTAACTAGCGCTTTCTTCGAGCAATTGACGAACAAAATTAGGTTCTTGGGAGTTCAATGAATGCAAAATATCTCGATACAAACGACAAGCATCATCATCATTTAAAATGCGGCTGTGAAGGATTCTCGTCCATTCCGAAGCAACGAGCATTAATTGCGGTACAACTGTCACAAATGCTTGAATCTGGGCTGACACATCAAAAGATTCTAGAAAATGAATCAAACCAAACATGACTTCTGGCTGTTCGCAGCGATCGTCTAAAATCAGATGTAAATCTGGCAAATCTTCATCTTGAGGACGATCTGCAAGTGAGGCTAAAGCATTTTCAAAAGCTATAACTTCATCAGGCGATCGCATCAAATTATTTGCTTTTAAAATGCTAATCCAGATATTTTCTTTCATCAACTATTACCTTCCTTGTCAAAAAATATCGACCAAGCTAACTTATTTAACCGGATAACTTCCTGTAAGCTGCGTCTAATCTCTGGGCTGTAAAGTCCCTGACGGCGATAAATCGATCGTGCATCCGCAATCTCTCTAGCTAGTGTATTTCTTGGTGAAACACTGAGATTGAGGGATTGTCCGTAAGAGATAGTTTGGCGATGACGACCTCCCTGACCGGGCATAGGGTGTTCCATCATCATAGCAATACCCATGCCTTTGGTGTAGCCAGGAACTTTTGCAGCCATAAACGCATGAGAAGGAATGTGATGCGGTGTTAGATTATCACCTCTACGTCCAGTTTCCAGCAACCGATCGTAGCGTCCGACAGCGCCTTCTCCTGGAAGTAGTTGAGGTATGTTATTTACGATCTTTTTCTCCTATGTATTTCAGCTACGCCATATTTCCTAATATTTCTGATTCATGGCTAACTATCTAACTTATCAAACAGTTGATTTAAAAAACCTAAAATTAGCATTTAATTAAATTTTATACTCTATCTGCGGAGTTTGTCAATCAAATTTTGATACTAAAAAAAGAGTGTGACACGATAGAATAGATAATAGCCATCGCGAGGCCGCACAATATGTTCAACAACACCATTACCATTCCCCAAACCTTCAAAGTAACTCACGAACAGTTCCAGCAAATTGCTGCCGTCAACCGTGAGTTAAGACTAGAGAGAACAGCTACAGGAGAATTAATTGTTATGCCCCCCACAGGAAGCGAGACAGGCAATCG
The DNA here is from genome assembly GCF_036705105.1 of Microcoleus sp. B9-D4. Taxonomy (NCBI): domain Bacteria; kingdom Bacillati; phylum Cyanobacteriota; class Cyanophyceae; order Oscillatoriales; family Microcoleaceae; genus Microcoleus; species Microcoleus sp. B9-D4. The sequence goes on along the minus strand of NZ_JAUBTS010000036.1, from coordinate 34,882 downwards.
AAACCTAGATATTGAAGGACAACTCTGGCTGTGGAATCGCCAAACCAAGCTGGGAGTAGCATTTAACTCTTCTAGCGGTTTTCAACTGCCCAATGGGGCAGATCGCTCTCCTGACGCCTCCTGGGTTAAATTAGAACGGTGGCAAACTCTCACACCCAAACAACAAGAAGGTTTCGCTCCCCTCTGTCCAGACTTCGTTGTAGAATTGCGTTCTAAGTCTGACAACCTGGAACCCCGGGAAAAAATGCGGGAATACATAGCAAATGGAGCTTGTTTGGGGTGGTTAATCGATCGCAAAAATAAGAAAGTCGAAATATACAGGCAGAGTCGGGATGTGGAAATATTAGATAATCCCACAACTTTGTCCGGGGAAGATGTATTGCCGGGATGTGTCTTAGATTTAACAGATGTTTGGTAGCGACAGCCAAAGATTCACCAACAGCAATATAATAAATTAGAGCAGTACGTCAATCCCAAATCTCAAATCCCATGCCCCTAACGCTTTACAACAGCTTGACCCGTCGCGAATCACCTTTTGATCCCCTCGAACCAGGAAAGGTGCGGATGTATTGCTGCGGCGTTACGGTATACGATTACTGCCACGTCGGCCACGCCCGCGCTTACATTGTTTGGGACATGGTGCGGCGTTATCTGATGTGGCGGGGATACGATGTGCGCTACGTGCAGAATTTTACAGATATTGACGACAAAATTCTCGATCGCGCCCGCGAAACAAATTCAACAATGGAAGCCGTGGCGGAACGCTTCATCGAGGAATATTTTGTAGATATGGACAAGCTGAATATTCTCAGGGCCGATGAATATCCCCGCGCCACCCACACAATCGACGGCATTAAACGGCTGATTCACGAATTAGAAAATAAAGGTTATGCCTATGCTTCTGGCGGCGACGTTTACTACAAGGTGAGGCAATTTCCCGATTATGGAAAACTTTCCGGCCGCAAGTTGGAAGAAATGCAGGCCGGGGCTAGCGGTAGATTGGAAACCGCAGAAATAGAAGCTCAAAAAAAGCAAGATTCTTCTGATTTTGCCCTGTGGAAAAGTGCTAAACCCGGAGAACCTGCTTGGGATTCATCTTGGGGAAAAGGTCGCCCCGGATGGCACATCGAATGTTCGGCGATGGTGCGCGATTGCTTGGGCGAAACTATTGACATTCACTGCGGCGGTTCCGATTTAACTTTCCCGCACCATGAGAATGAAATTGCTCAATCTGAAGCCGCGACTGGCAAGTCACTTGCTAATTATTGGATGCACAATGCTTTTGTGACTGTCAATGGCAAAAAGATGTCGAAATCTTTGCACAATTTTATTACAATTCGCGATTTGTTGGAGGGGAATTGGTCGGGTGATTTGGAATCTAACCCCCCCCAGCCCCCCCTTGGTAAGGGGGGGAGTAAGAATGAAGACTTCCTTGGTAAGGGGGGGAGTAAGAATGAAGACTCCCTTGGTAAGGGGGGGAGTAAGAATGAAGGAAGCGAGAAGTCAAAAGCGGTGGAACCGATGGCGGTGAGGCTGTTTGTGTTGATGGCGCAATATCGCAGTCAAATTGATTTTACCGAAGAGGCGATCGCCTCTGCAAAAAATGGCTGGCAGACTCTTAAAGAAAGCCTACTTTTTGGTGATTTGCACGGTTCCCAATTGGGCTGGGATTCAGATAAAATTCTGAAATTGCCCATAGGGGAGAGTGAGGCTGTACAGCAATTTAGAGCAGCGATGGATGATGATTTCAATACTCCTAATGCTTTAGCTGTTGTGTTTGAATTGGCGAAGGAATTGCGGCGCGAAAGCAATATAATTGTACATGGGGGAAAAACGGAAATGCCTTCGGAAGTGTTGCAACAAAAGTGGCAGACTCTGGTTAAGTTAGCCGAAGTTTTAGGATTTAGAAAACCCAGACTCGTCCCGGCCAGTGCGACTATAAATATCCCTTCCGCATCTTTCAGTATTAATAAATTTGAAATCATTAGCGGATTAACTGATGAGGATATTGAGGTGATGATTCAGCAGCGGAAAGATGCCCGAAAAGCGAGGGATTTTGCAGAGGGCGATCGCATTCGCAACGAACTTAAGGATCGGGGCATTACTCTGATCGATCAAAAAGATGGTACAACAATTTGGCATCGCAGTTGAAATTTAGAGTTTTTTAACCGCAGATGAACGCGGATAAACGCAGATGAAATTCCATCCGCCTTCATCTGTGTTCATCTGCTGATATATGCGGTTAAAAACTCCCCTTCACAAATTCGGCAACAGCCGCCACAAATTCTGCGGTTGATTCGTAGGGCAAAACATTGCGCCCCGGCATTAATAAACCTTCCCCATTGGGAAAATGGGCTAAATATTGCGCTAATCTTTCATCCGGTTTCTCTTCCTTACCGGCTTGACTGATGCTTGAGGCTTTTTCTCCCATCACAATGAGTGCAGGTCGATCGAACTTTTGAATCGTACCGCTATAATCCTGGCGCCAAAACCCCGCTAAAAACGAGAAAACCGCGTGCCGGCTGTCAGGATTCGCCGCCCCAGCCTGCAAAGCATCCAACCATTCGCTGTCAACTTGTGCCGCATCGCCAAACAGTTGTTTCACCGAAAAAGAACGCAAAAACTCAGCGCGTCTGGCGTAGCGGTAAAAAGCGTTTCCCAAGGGAGAATTTAACAAATTCCAGACAATTCTTTGCTGTCTTTCGGTCGAATGTTTGTTCATCACAGCCCAAGCTGGAGGCCCCGCGAGAACTAATCCGCGAATTAAATTTGAGCCGCTTTCCTGCTGCCTTTTTGCTAAAGCCAAGGCTACACATAGTAAAGCACCTTGTACGAGGACGATCGCAGGTTTTTTGACTACAGTTTCCAAGAAATACTGCAACTGTGCGGCCCAATCGTCTGGGTAGCAAGCCACAGTCGGCATTTCGCAATCGCCGCAGCCCAAAAGGTCGGGATTATAAATCGGATTACTGTTCCCTGCTTTGTACCAACTCTCACAAAATCTATGCCAAAAGATTCTTGACAAACCAACTCCTATCGGATGAATTAATAACAAAGGGATGCTATCTTCTGTCGCAGTAGTTGGGTTATAAACATCGTAAGCACAGCGATAATTTTGCCATTCGTAAAATAGCGTTGGTGATTTAATAGACGAAATAGTGGACAAATCTTGGGTTGAATATTGCGGTTGCATATTATTTTTTTGTGCCGATGTTACTTTTTATTATAAAATAAGTAGGGGCGGGTTTCACCCTAAATATTTTGGGTAAATCAAGAGTTAGATAAACCCGCCCTCTTAGACTACATTTATTATTTAATCATGTCAGAACAGCGGATAACTATTTCTTTACCTAACTTGCTGCTAATTGTAGCATCGTCCTTGCTGCTAGTGCTGCTGTGGCAATTGCGGAGCCTGCTAGTAATTCTGATGATATCAGTCGTGCTGGCTGCTTCGATCGTCCCGATCGTTAATTGGGCCCAAACGATGCGGGTTCCCCGCTGGCTGGCGGTGATTATGGTTTATTTAACTCTCATCGGCGGACTTAGTGGGACGGTAGTGTTAATCGGGCCCACGGTCATCGAACAAATAGAGTTACTGCTGCGGCAGTTACCAGTTTATGTCGAAAGTTTGCGAACTGTGGCAACTAATGTATTGAGTCGCTTGAGCGACGATGCCCCAACCTTGGTGGGTCTGGTGGACACTCAATCGCTGACTAATTGGCTGATTCGATCGAGTCAACAACTGGTTTTGCGATCGTACAGTTTAACTAGAGGAATTCTCGGCGGTTTTTTCAGCTTAGTTTTAGCATTATTTATTTCAGGTTACATGGTTGCCGACAGCGACACATTAATCAAAAGTTTGGTGCAGTTTTTCCCAAAACCTTGGGATACAAGATTAGCTGCACAAGCCGCGCCAATCGGTCAAAGAATGGGGAGTTATATTCGCGGGCGAGTGTTAGTTTCGGGCATTTTAGGGATATTTATTACCACAGGTTTAAGCATTTTGGGAATGCCGGAATTTGCTTTAGGCTTGGGTGCGATCGCAGGTGTGACAAACCTGATTCCCTTCATCGGGCCAGTATTGGGAGCAGTACCAGCATTAATTGTAGCATTAGCTAAAGGTGGCTGGGTACTTTTGTGGGTATTACTGTTATTTGTAATCATCCAAAACTTGGAAACTTACGTCCTCGATCCTTTGCTGGTTGGTTCCTCAGTTGGTGTGCATCCTTTATATCAATTGCTGTCTGTCTTGGGAGGCGTTCAAGTATTGGGAATTATTGGAGCGGTAATTGTGCCACCTTGGTTTGCGGGAGTGGCAGCTTTGATTGAGAACTTGTATTTAAAACCGAAACTTAGGAGCGAACATCGAGAGGCAATAGATCGGGCTAAAAATAATTCTGACTTGCCACCTCTTACACCTTCGGCGTGACAGCAGCTTACGCCTTGAGAATTCAACACAGTAGACTCCAATTGCAAGCATTCGCTCACCTCTGGGGAAATTATCTGCGTTTATCCGTGTTGATCTGCCTGACATCTGCGGTTGACTATCAATCAAAGATTCATGCAATAAATCTAGTATCCACAAGTCCGCTGACTAAGGACTAATTGCCACTTCAATGCGGCGGTTGCGCTGCCGATTAGTATCGGAACTATTATCCACCGAAGGGCGACTTTCCCCATAGCCGATCGCCACCCAATGATACTTCTGACCGAGTACACCCGACAAATACTGCACCACCGCCTGAGCCCGGGCAAACGACACATTGCGATTATCCGCCGCTTCCCCCGCGTCGTCAGTGTGGCCTGCAACCCGCACAGTTGCCCCCTCGTGATTGCTCAACTCCGCCACCAAATTGTCCAAAATCGCACTTGTTCCCGCGCGCAAAGAAATGCTGCCAGTATCAAACAAAACATCGCTAGGCAGAGTCACCATCAGCCCATCCCCCCCAAACACCGGATTATTGGCATTCTGTGGGGCAGTATTCACCGTTTCAGGGTTCAGACTGGGGCTGCTGCCGATCGGCGGTAAAGCAGGAACAGGACTTGCCGCCGTTTCCGGCCCCGCCAATTCCCGCGACATCAACTGCAAACGCTTTTCCAAAGTTTCCGTCGGGCGGCTGCTGCCCAACTGACTCTCCAAAGCCGCCGTGCGACCAATCAGCGCGTTGAGTTCGCCCTGCAACTGTCTCAAATCCGACTGCAATTTCTCTCTCTGGGCAGGACTGACTGTTGACTGGGGACTTGGTGTAGCGGTGGGTGGCGGGGTCGCCGGAATTGGCGTTGCTGGGGCGCGTTTCGGGCTGGAGGTCAAATTTTGAGTTACACGCAGCAATCTCTCTGCCAGCGGCATCTCCGTCGCGCCTGACGGATAAATTTGAGCGATCGCCATCCCCAAAACCCACGCAAAACCGCTGCCCACCCCCAGCAGCAGCAGTCGAAAAATCAGCGACAGTACAAGCAAACCTTTTCCCCGCGGCTTGGAGACGCGAGTGGGGGGGATTGAAGGTTTTTGGTTAAAGGATCGCGTCATATTTCATCCCTCTCGGTGTACAGACCAAATTAATTTCGATACTATAGCAATCCTTGCAGGAGTCGTAAATTTTTTACCCCACCCCAACCCTCCCCTTATCAAGGGGAGGGAGTAAGAAATTTACAAATGATGCGAGGATTGCTATATCTTACCTATCCGATTTGAAATTTTAGATTTTAGATTTTAGATTTGGCCTCCAATCTAAAATCTAAAAAAGAAACCCGGTTTCTATAAATCTGGGGTTTGGTGGCGAAGCATCGAGCCAGAAACCTGGTTTCTAGTCAGTTGCCTGCCAGCCTGAATCTGTTGGATAATGCAGTAAAACTTTTAGAAAAAAAACCGATGACTGACCCTTTAAATAGCCCTTATCCCGTTCCTTGGGAATGGATTAGTGCCACTCATGCTAAAGTGAGCTCCACTGCCGGCACAGGCCTCCGCTATTATCGCAGTCCATCCCTAGTATCAACTAACGGCCAATACGCAGCTTACAGTCGAATTGAGTTGCAAGTACAGCCGGAATTCTCCCGGTGTCGGGTTAGCAGCGTCATGTTTGTGGAAAATCTCAAAACCGGGGAACTGCAAACAGTGGCGGCTGCTTCGCCACTGGCCGAAAGTGGGATGTATGCTAGCGATGATACAGATATGTCCGGGACGATCGCCATTTTAGTGCCTGTTTCTTGGAATCAAGACGGTTCCCGCATTCTCGCCCGCGAATTTGAAGCACTTTTCAACTCTTCCGATATGTCCGACTACGGTGTCATTTGGGACAAAAATGATAATTACACTTATACCGTTGCTCCTGCTCGCAGTCTTTACACTCATGCTGTATTGTTGGGTTGGAGTCAAGTTTGTCCCGGAAAAGTTCTGTTCCGCGCAGGCAATTTGGGCGATAGATCTTGGCCTCTTTGTGCAGTTGATATGACAGGGCAAACGGTAGCAGTCACCGAGGACAAACCCCTAGTTTTCGGCAGTCAAGCCAGCACAGACTGGATCGAACCTAAAACTCGTTTTTAGATATTATGGCGGCATTTTCTTTGAGCGGGCTAACAATTTTTTTATTGTCAGGTCAGTCTTTCAACCAATTGGTTTTGACCCTGGGGCTGATAGTTCTGGCTGTTATTTCCGGTCTAACAGCTTTTATTTTTATTCGGATTTTCCTTAATTGGTTGCAGGCGAAATTGGATGGCGACCGCCATTTTATTAGACGCTCGTTCAAAATAAAGACGGGCAATTCAAGCGTTAATATTTCACAACCTGAACAGGTTTTTTTAGAACCCCGATTCGTAGAAAGTGACGGCAATTTAACTGCTACTATTTTTGCAGAAAAAAGCGATATTTTAGAAGCGCTTGATCCGGAGATAATTTGCGAAAATTCAGCAGCCGTCGCCTATCTCTATAAGCCGATCGCTCTTTGGCACGGGCGCTTAATTTTGCCGTCAAAGGAACAGCGCCAGCCCTACGGTTCAGTGTTTTTTGAAGTAATAAATGCACCAAAAAAATATAAAAACTTTATTGGCAAAACAGCATTTTTGAAATGGAGTACAAATCGCGAAGTACAGTTTTTTGTCCACGCAGTCAGTCAAGATATAAACTTCACACAACAAACGAAAAAAAGTCAAAAATCTGGCAACATCCATCCAGATAGATTGAACGGCTGGCGAAATGTCGGCCCTTTAGAAACTCTAGCAGGCAGCAGACTCGAAGACAGCGTGACTGTGATGCTACGCAGGCCCGTGATTGCGATTAATTATAGCAGCAGCGATCGCCAGGAACTCACGATCGATCGCGAACCAGTACAAATTATCGGACGTTTCTGCGCCTTAGTCACAATTTTACAGCGAAAAGAAGCCGACAGCGACAAATTTATTGTCCGGCATTTCAACAAAACATCTCAACAATTTGACGGCGCCGCCGAAATCATTCGGATTCCGCAAGTACAGCCAGACAAACATGGCGTAGCGAGGTCTACCAATCACCTAATCGAACAATCGCCATTAAATCCAGACGGTTGGTACATTTACGGCGAAAGAGACGAAGACAGTATATTGGTAGTACAGGCAATCGAACCCCGAAAAATTGCCCAATTAACACCAGATGAAACACATTTCGGACTGAAAAAATCTCTCGCTTATTTAAGCACCAAAAATTGGGAAAATACACCAGCCCAAAAAGGGCAAGCAAAAAGAGTATTGTTAACCCCAATTGATGCTACAGAAAACGCTTCAATCTCTCCTTGGCAAGAAGGAGATATCGGGATAGTGATTCACAGTTTCGGGGGTATCGGCGGCAAAAAAGGCGAACGGCAACCCCTGGGAATTGTCACCGGACATTTTGCTTTGGGAGTAGCAAAAGTAGTGCGCGATCGCTTTACCAGCGAACTGCGTTTTGACATAGAATACAAACAAGTTTACGCCCATAATCCCGACGGAATTGTTGCTGGTTCCAGCAAATGGCAAAGCTACATGGGAGACTTGCAGCGCGGCTGGTTGGGCGATCGCCCGGTTTGCGATATCATCTGTAAATTAGACTGCGTGTGTTGCGACTACGATTTTGACGGCATCACATTGTCGCCTTTAACCGAATTAAACCAGCAGCTAGATATCATGATGGCCCGCTACCGCAGCGGAGACGGCACCGGCGCAAGTTTAGTCACGCCAGCAACTTCTTGCGTCCAAGATTCAAGTCAGGCAATTTACGCGACAATTAAAAAAATAACTTCCGAAATAGAGTCAAATCCTCAGATTCAAGACTGGTTGAAAACACATCCCACCGACGCACAAACCCAAAGGTTTCACCAATTAGTAGCTTTAGGAGAGAGTTTAGAAAAAGTATTAATGCCCCTCGGCATTGTCCGTCCAGATTGGCGGAAAAATTCGAGATTAGCGGGGATTGATTCTGAACTAAAAAAAACCTTTTTTGCTGGTATAGCAACCCTGATAAAAGCTGCTATTAGTTACCGAACAATGTTGCCGAGGCGCACCCAAGATGAAATCGCCAAAGTTTTATTAAAACAGGGAGCATTTTTGTGGATAATTCGCACAAATCAAGTCGGAGGATTTGACCCAGACATTAAGCCGATCGCACCGACAGGGTTTTGAATCAGCAATCGGTTTGTAGATGATTCGGCGATTTAAATCGCTACTAGAAAAACCAAGTCTGCCTCCCCAGACTAAGAGATTGATATCATGTCCGGTCAATTACCCTGATTCCTGTAGGGGCGGGTTCACCAACAATATTTGCTAAAAACCGACAATCTCAAAAACCCGCCCCGGCAATTGTATTATGCGCGATCGATCGGACATGGTATGAGGCAGCATTTAAGCGGGATTTGGTATCCGTCAACAGTCAACCGTTAACAGTCAACAGTTAACCGTTAACAGTCAACAATCAACAATTACCAAGGAGTGACTACAACAGTGCCACCCGGTGCCAAAACTACGCGGAAATCAGCCAGCGGTTCCGCAGGTGGCCTGGTGCCAACAGGTTTGTAAAGCAACTCCGACAACGGCGTTTCGGATCGATCGACTGCTGCCGAATTTTCCGGCTTGTAACCGACAATCGCCCCGTCTGGGGCCACACTCACCCGATAAACCAACTCCGCATCAACCGGAGGCTTATCCTTCACAAATCCGTCAATTTGCTGGGAAAGTTTGCCCCTCAACAGCTCAATCTCCCCTGGATCGGTAATTGGCACGGCTGCTGCTTCAGGGCTTGCCAAACCTTCAGCAACAGGAGTGGGCGTGCTTTCCGGCGAAGTGCTCGACTGCGGTGTGGCCAACGGTGAAGCGTCCGGCTGCGGGGCGGGGATCGGAGTCGGCGAAAGCGATTCAGCGTTCGGAGTTTGAGTCCCAGGCAGTAAACCGTCCGCAGGAGGCGTGGGATTGGGATTAGGCGAACCCGATCCGCCCGGATTCGCCGTCCCCTGATTCTGGCCCGCAGGATTGGGCTGCGGCACCGGATCTCTCTGGCGCTGGACTTCCGGCACCGGCACCAAGAAAAACGCCATCGCAGCCAAAGCCAAACTCGACACCCCCACGACAGCAGGTAAAGTCCGCTTCGCCAAAGGTTCGGCCGACTTGATATAACGCCTGGAAATTGGGGTTAATTGCAGCGACAATTCCGGCAGTGTCTGCGTGTCGGCAAAAAACTGATCGATCGCCTCTACCAAGTCAAATAGCTGTACCGTCGTCAAATCAACTTTTGCCGACAGTTCTGTTTTTTGATCGATTTGGGTGGCGCTGCCTGTGGAGGCGGGTAGAATGGTCAACCGATGCACATTCCCGTCAATTCTGTGCAACTGTACCATACCCAAATTCGGGCCGTAGCGATCGGGATAATGCACTCCGCTCATAAATTCTTGAGCGTAGCTGCTGACGGCCCTCACCAAGCTTTCAAAAAACTCCCGTCCCCCGCTTAGGGGTTCGCCGATACCGGTCACATAGCATTCAGCGCTCATTAATATGGAAAGCACCGGCCGTATATCTAACTGGCTGGCTGCCGATCCATCGCTCAACCCTTCTAGAACCAGGGTGCAATTTGGCAGACTGTACTGACGCCTAATAGTCATTTTTTATTCAACTTCTCCATCAAACAGGCTAACCCAGAAGCGCTGCATTCCGGCTGTGCCTGTACAAAATAGCAGTTTGCTCAACAAGTTCAAAGCTAGTTCGTTGAGCTTGTCGTCGGAATCGTAAGCTGCAACTAGCGATCGCTTGGGGTTCATGCGCGATCGAAAGTGAGCTCGAAAGCGTTCTAAATACTCCGCCAGCGGCTGGTTCTGGTTGAGGGGGATATTTTTCGATCGCAACTGCTGGGAGTCTAGCAGCAACTGCCGAATTGTGGCGGTTAACTTACGCGCCATATTACAGGCGATCGCCACCAGCGCTTTTGCCTCCACAATGGTAAGGGAGCGGCGCTGGGTATAGCGTCTCAGCGGGTTAGTATTACGCATCAGCCAAAGGGCAACCCGATTTTTGATAATTGATTCCAATTCCAGGTCCTTTGACACAGCCAGCATTTCTTCGGCACCTCCGAGATACAAGGCTTCGATCGCCAGCAACATCAAGTCAATTTGCAATCTGGCTCGGCGGGGACATCCCCCATCGGAGGGCGACAAGTCTGGCAAACTGTCTAAAATTAACGGGTTTGACTGGGTAAGCGAAGTTTCTGACGGCATTAATATCACGGCAACATCCATTCCAAACAAACTATACGGGCACGGGGGGTCTTGAGCAAGACAAATTCTCAACCAAGAACTTCTCTGGGATACTTTATTTTTATCATTGACTTTTAGGTATATTTTCTAATTTAGCAGCAACCGACCGTCGCGGGCGAGCTCCGGCGGCAGGAGTTCGATCGCCCACTCCCCTACCCCCGCCGCCGCTTTGTGATTCCTTGCTTCATGAGGGGAGAATCGGAAAGCGACAAAGAATTACCCATTCCCCATTTCTTATTCTCTATTGGGATCAATCAATGTTCCTGCTTCTGGGGTTGCACCGCCGCTTCTCTTTGAGCCGTAAAATCAGTAGCCGCCGTCTTATCAGTTAGACTAATTTTTCCCTTGAGGCTTTCTTGCTCCACAATTCCGCGCATTTTAACAGAACTGTTTTGACCGGTTGCTGTGGAGTCCCTGCAACCCGCTAAATTAGGAACCGCACCCGACAAGTTCAATCCTTGAGTTTCCCACTTACCAAATAGAGAAGGTTTCTCCTGGGCTGTTTTTTCCCTGCCCTCCCTGCTGCCCGATCGCAAATTACCGCTCAAATAAACACCCGATTGCTCGATTGTCAATACCAAAACATCAGAATTCAGACATTCGGGCAAACTGTTAGGATCGAAGCGATAATTTCCTGCAATTGCCGGGGCAGCCTTTAAATTTGCTTCGCCGTAAGCAGTTACTACTTTAAACAGCAGTGCAACTGAGCCGATCGCAATGCCGTAAAATGCCAGTGATTTGAGGCTTAAATGATTCATCATCTTGGTAATTAATAATTGGGCATTGGGCATTGGGCATTGGGCATTGGGCATTGGTACTAACTCACAAATAACCAATCACCAATAACTAATAACAACAGTCAACAGCCAACAGTCAACAGTCAACAGTCAACAGTCAACAGTCAACAGTCAACTGACTACCTTTGAGGAAGTACCGATGCCAAGTGCGATCGCACTCTAACGTAGCACCGCGCAATCAGCAGCGAAGAATGACACTGCACAGCCAATTCATCAGTATACTGTCCCAAAGTTTGGCGCTCAATTCCCCACTCCCGACTCGTACCCGCAATAGTTAAATCAGCATTAGCAGAAGCCGCCACCACTGCTTGAATGGGCTCAGCAGCCTCCACAATCGGAGTTTCAATTCGCGATCGTACCTCAACCGGTAACTGCTCCATCACTCGTTGAAACTCGTAACTCAGCTCGTTTCCAGCTTCCCCGTCAACCGCCACCCGTAGCACTGTCAAACGGCGTTCCTCACTATTAACTAACAGTCTCAGCGCCAATTCTAACCCCAAATCATCGTGAATGTTTGCCGCGTAAGGTACTAACAAGTTATTCAACCTTTCCCTGCCTCTGTCAACAAAAATTGCTACATCCACCTTAGCGTTGCTGAGAATTTGGCCGACACGTCCTCCCAAACGGTTGCTGCTAAAAGTAGGTCTGTGCCATCCTACTAAAATCAAATCCGCGCGATCTATTTCCGCAATTTGTGCCGTTTCCCTGGCAACATCATTAGTAACCCGAATGATGGGATGTACCAATTTTTGGGCCTCCGGCAGTTCCAGACTCTCAATCAATTCTGATAATTTCGAGCGGCGTTCTTGAATAATGCGATCGGCTTCCGCAGGCGTACTTTCAAAGGCATAGTCATCATTTAATTCTATCAAACTCAGAGGATGAACCGCCGCCGACTGTAAATCCTCACCACCCATACCAGCAGCCGGCTGCGCCAGCGCTACCGCTAGTTGCAGTAAACCTTTCTGCGTGCTGGGATTGGCAACAGGTACTAAAATCCGATAAGTGGGCAGCAATTTGTTAGCAGTTTCTTCGCTGCTACCGGCAATTGGTGAATCTTCTAATTCAGAATCCTCAGAGTTAACTTCGGAAATATCTAATCTAATTAACCGTTTTGGATAAGTCCACTCCAACAGAGGCGAAGTCATAAAAGTTGTCACTAAAGCCATGATGACTAACATCGTAAATAGCAGCGGCGAAACTACGCCCAAGGAAAGACCGATATTCAGCACAATTAGTTCAGTCAAACCGCGAGTATTCATCAGCCATCCCAGCGCTGAAGCTTCGCGGTTGCTGATGCCACAGACTCTGGCAGCAACGTAAGTGCCGACGTATTTGCCGACAATTGCCACTCCCAAAACTGCGGCGCACAGCAGCCACAATTCGGGACTGTTGAGCAAGCCGATTTCAGTCCGCAAGCCGCTATAAGCAAAAAATATTGGCAGCAGAAATATTAGTACAAAGTCTTCGGTTTTTTCTGCTAATTCTCTGGTTAATCCCGCATTTTTCGGCATGGCAGCACCAAGCAAAAATGCACCGAAAATTAAATGAATTCCGATCAATTCAGTAATTAAGGCAGAAGCTACAACTCCCATGTAAATTCCCGAAAGCACTAACTGTGTTAATCTGCCAGTGCGGTTGTAGTGTTTGGAAAGTCGCTGCAAGAACCAGCGGACTACAGTCAGCATGAAACCGATGTAAATTAAAGACTCAATAATTGTCGGCAAAGCACCGATCATCGAATTAGTACGAGTAACTGCGATCGCCACCGCTAACAAACACCACGCCGTCACGTCGTCTACCGCAGCGCAAGTCAGGGCCAGCGTCCCCAATTTTGTATTCTGCAAGTTGTGTTCTGTAATAATTCTTGCCAGCACCGGAAAGGCAGTAATTGACATCGCAGCGCCCAAAAACAAAGCAAAGGCGGTAAAGGAAACGCTATTATTTGAAACGATGGGATACAGCAGCAGTGCTAGGATGCTTCCCAGGGAAAACGGCACTAGAATGCTGACGTGGGAAGTTAAAATCGCTATATCTAAATTGCTTTTGAGGTACTTGGGATTCAATTCCAAACCAATCAAGAACATGAAAAAGATCAGCCCCACCTCAGACAATACGTTGAGGAAGGGAACGGCTTCGGCTGGAAAAAGTGCTGTTGCTAAATCTGGTGCAACTAAGCCAAATAGAGAAGGCCCAAGCATAATTCCTGCGACAATTTCTCCAATGACTTGAGGTTGTTTTATCGCTCGAAATCCTAAACCTACAAGTCTCGAAAGTGCGATAACAATTAGAACTTCAAGCAGGACGAGAATGGGTATGGGCATGGCGTTTTTAGCTTGGGGATTTTTGCGGATCTAGAGGGCAGGGTAGTAAAGCTGACTGAATTGCCGATCGAAAACAATGGATACCAGCTCGATCGAAGGTAGAAGGCACAAGAGGCGCACCAACAACGCCATTGTCTCACAAGCGAACAAAGGCTTTGGCAACCGATACTTTTTTGCTAACAAATGCTAACAAACACATAAATTAAGAGAATCTCTTAACAAAGGGGTATCACCCAATGCCCGAAGGAAAATCCCACGAGCACCATTCAAATCCCGATCCATCTTTAATCCAGTGGCTGCGGACTTAATAGTTCTAGCACTACCTAGATTTTGGAGAATTTCGCCAGTCCATGACACAGTTTTCGACGTATATGCTTCGTTGCAATCAATCACAACTTTTGAGTTTTCCCAAGCTTTCCACTTGAGGAAAGTTTTAAACTCGTAATGACTTAAGGTCAACATTTGTCGCACCGTTTTATTTCTCAACTTACGGCGTGACTTAGACACCATTTGAGAACTCTCGAACGTGGGCAACAGAATCACATCAAAATTATCGACTAAAAACCTAGCTACTTTGTGATGTAATTCTTTAACCAAATGTTGGATTTTACAACGAAGCCTGCTAGCTGCCTTCTTGAATCTTCTTTTTGGTCGGCTAGGAGCTTGAGAAATTTTTGACACTAATTTGTCCAACCGGAAACACAATTTCTGGATGTGCAAATTAGAATCTTTTCCTAGCCACCCATAAGAATTTTCAGAGAAAAACGTCATGAACGTGCGGACACCGGGATCTAAGGCAACCAGCCGACCTTGTTTATCGGTCTTAACTTGTTGCACTTCTTCAGAAACAACTAGGTAATACTCGCCATAGGCAAGAGTCAACCTACCATCAGTGAAATTTCTAGGCAAGGATTCTGTTAACTGACACTTGCCCAAAATCGAATGGTAGACACCACAATCTTTTATGGCAGACTTTGGCACATAGATAGATTGCTTGGTGTCTTTTCTACTCCGAAATTTACATTTACGGATTTGGCCGTCTTTTTTGAAACCCTGTTTAGCTGCTTTCACAGTTGAGCAAGCATCTTTGATGGCAATCGACTTGATTTGGAAAGGTACAGGTTTTGCCCATTCTGGCAAACTGTTGAGTATTCCAGTTTTGATTGTCATCCAGCTAGCTTTTGTGCCTGGTTCTTGAAGGTATTTGATAGTCGTGTTGTAAACAAAACGACTCACCCCAAACCACTGCTTGATTAGCGCCTTTTGTTCAGGATTTAGGAATAGACGGATCTTCCTTGATTTTCTTGCTGTAACTCCTGAGTCCGTGCATTCTGCCACTGAAGACGTGAAGGATGGCAAGAAGATCGCTTGTGAGTTCGGTTTCTGGGCAGTAAACAGTTCGGTCGAGAACCAAGATTTGTCCACCGTTTTGCCCGGCCATGAACTCGAAAAGTTCAAATCCGAATCTGCACAATCTGTCGCGACAGGCAACCACAATCGTGAGCTGTTCGCCGCGCATAAATCTGACCAGTAGGGCTTGCAATCCTTTCCGCTTGAAATTGAGTCCCGACCCGATATCTTGGATGATTTCGGCGTCGGGGTATTGTTGTCGCATGAATTCAACTTGTCGAGCCAGATCATCTCGCTGTTTGGAGGAACTGACGCGACAGTAGCAAACAAAGGTAGTTCTAGTTGCACCGCGTTGATAGGATTCGACATCGTAGAGTCGTTGCCCTGCTTCGTTTTTGATGCTTTTGATTTTCCCTTCGTCTGCATATTTTCTTAGGGTGTGTGGATGCAAGCCCAGAAATTTGACTGCTTTTCTGAGTGGTACGTAAGCCATACAGCAAATAGTAGCATATATTAGCAAATATAAGCAAAATATTTACTGTGCGCTAACCTCCCACCTGGATTTTTCGTTTTTTACAAGCGCTTGCAAGTAACTTTAACCGCAGCGTGCGTACCCCGCACCCAACCCGCGCCCTAAATCTCACCGTAGGGTGCCAAGCCAACCCTACGGATATCAGATTGTCAGCAAAAGTAGCACGCGCTGTGATAAACTAGAAAAGTTGTTTAAATTCGCACATCCGGGTTTTCGGGTGTTTCTAGGGCGCAAACCTTCAGAAATACGACCGGGTGGAGGATTAACCCGAATTAGGAGTTAAAAATACAATGCCAGTAGTCAGTTTGGCTCAAATGTTAGAGTCAGGGGTTCACTTCGGACACCAAACCCGTCGGTGGAACCCAAAAATGTCTCCATACATTTTCACAGAGCGCAACGGGGTTCACATCATCGACCTCGTGCAAACCGCTCAGCTTATGGAAGACGCCTACGAGTACATGAGAGTTGCCTCAGAAAAAGGCAAAAAGTTTTTGTTCGTGGGTACGAAGCGCCAAGCTGCCGGGATTGTAGCCCAAGAAGCTCAACGCTGCGGTGCTTATTACGTCAACCAGCGCTGGCTGGGGGGAATGCTCACCAACTGGACGACGATTAAGTCCCGCGTGGAGCGCCTCAAGGATTTGGAGCGTCGCGAGGAAATCGGCGCTCTCGATTTGCTGCCGAAAAAAGAAGCTTCGGTACTGCGCCGAGAAATGGCAAAACTCCAGAAATATCTGGGCGGGATTAAATCTATGCGGAAGATTCCCGACGGAGTGGTGCTGGTAGACCAACGCCGCGAGTATAATGCGGTCTTGGAATGCCAAAAGTTGGGAATTCCGATCGTCTCTCTGTTGGATACCAACTGCGACCCGGATTTGGTTGACATTGCGATTCCGGCGAATGACGATGCTATTCGATCGATCAAGCTGATTGTCGGCAAGTTGGCTGATGCCATCTACGAAGGTCGTCACGGTCAGCAGGGCGGTGACTCTGAGGAAGACTACGACTACGAAGGTGGCTACGAAGGCGCTGAATATGATGTCGAAATCGAAGAATTGGATGACCCCGATTATGTAGATCCCGACGACGCCGCTGACGCTGACGGCGAAGAAACCGAGAGCTAGTATTGCCCTCGGAATCTGACACCAGGAAATTAAAAATTAAAGATTGAAAATTAAAAATAATAATAATAATTATTATTATTAGTGGGATATTTTTAATTTTTAATTGTACATATAGCAATCCTTGCAGGAGTCGTAAATTTTTTACCCCACCCCAGCCCTCCCCGAACCCGCGGGGAGGGAGTAAGAAATTCAGAAAGGATGCGAGGATTGCTATAGCACGAGTCTAAGTCATTAGTAGAACTCTGGCAAAAGCATTCATTGTGTCAGGGCCAGAATTAATTCTGGCGCTACACCTACAAAGTCGGTACTAATATCGACTGGGTATTTCTTCACTCTGGTCTAATCATTAACATTAAAATTAGTGACTAATGACTGATGACTAATGACTGATGACTAATGACTGATGACTAATGACTAATAACTAATTTTGATTGGGAACTTAAAGAAGATGGCGGACATATCTGCAAAACTTGTTAAAGAACTGCGCGAAAAAACTGGCGCGGGCATGATGGACTGCAAAAAAGCCCTCGTTGCAAACGAAGGCAATATGGAAACATCCATTGAGTGGCTGCGGAAAAAAGGTCTGGCTTCGGCAGGTACTAAAGGTGGACGAGTTGCCTCAGAAGGACTTGTAGGCAGCTACATTCACACGGGCGGCCGCGTGGGAGTGCTGGTGGAAGTTAACTGCGAAACAGATTTTGTGGCACGTCGCGAAGAATTCCAAAAGTTGGTGCGGGATATTGCGATGCAAATTGCAGCTTGCCCGAATGTGGAATACGTGAAAGTTGAAGATATCCCCGCCGAAGTTGTCGAAAGAGAAAAGGCAATTGAAATGGGCAAAGATGACTTGGGCAACAAGCCGGACAACATCAAAGAAAAGATTGTTCTAGGGCGGATTGAGAAGCGCATGAAAGAGTTATCTTTGATGGATCAGCCTTTTATTAAAGATCAGAATATCTCGGTGGAAGAGTTGGTGAAACAAACGATCGCCCAAATTGGAGAAAATGTCCAAGTGCGCCGATTCGTGCGTTTTGTATTGGGCGAAGGCATTGAAAAGGTAGAAGCTAACTTTGCCGATGAAGTGGCCGCCCAAATGGGTGTTCAATAATCCCAAATTAAGATTTAGAATTAAAAATTAAAAATGTGAAAACTTGATTTTTTGCATTTTTAATTTTTAATTTTTATAGGATTTAGGGATCAACTATATTTGTAGGGTGGGCACTGCAAACCTTACTACTAGAGACAGCGTAAAAATTGAAAACTTGCGTAATATCAAATCCGTTAGCATCGGAATAGTAAATTAGAGTTCACTGTCAACAGTCAACCGTCAACAGTCAACGGTCAACAGTCAACATCATTCCGGTGTAACCGGAAATGATATAAGTCCTATTTTAATTTTATACGAGAGATATGGTGCGACCAAGAGAGAGAATAGAGCAAGATTTGGCAGGACTCGAAGAGGCTTTAGCAGCATTAAATTTGGAGTTTCACAGTACCTACGAAGGTTATTTAACTGCGTTGGGACAAGCGGTGCGACAGCAGTTAATTTTGGCTTGCTATCACCTTTGCACTCAAGCAGTACCGGAGTCGTTTCTCAAGTTGTCCTTCGAGGGGCGGCAAAAAATGCAGCAGTCTGTAAAGGCTTTGGCTGCGGCGTCGGAGGAAAAATTGCGATCGCTGGTGACTGAATCACAAGCAGATGAAGAAATAGAGGAAGAGGAAGAGGAAGAGGAAGAAGAAGACGAAGACGACTTCGATGAAGAGGAAGAGGAAGAAGAGGAAGACGAAGCAGACGACAAGGAAGAAGACGAAAAGGAAAAAAACCAAGTTTCTGCCATTAACTATCTATTTTCATTGGCAAATTATCAATTGCCAAGTCCCAATTCCCCGGAAAGTTTGGCACGCTGGCAAAATAGTATTGAAAAGTCGATCGTCCATATACTCAAGCTGCTTTCTCGCGACACCAACCGCTTGCTGCAACAGTCGGGAATCTTGCCGAGTCAACTACCAGAACCGGTTCTCGAAGCTGCTTCTCAAGCTGAATCCTCCGGCGATAGTGTTGCCGGGCCGCCTAACTTATTAAACTTAATCATTGAAACCGATGCCTCATCAGCATCGCGCAAATTGGCGGCAGCAACCTTTGGTAGTAGGGCACTGCACATTACAGCGATTAAACTGCGGCTGTCGGAAATAGAGTTTGCCGATGCGGGAACCTCGGCTTGGCGCCAGCAAATTCGTAACCTGTCTGTAAAGTTGAACTCGCTGGGCCGCGATTACCAGAAAAAGCAGCGGGAACTCGCTGTGGTGGAGGCTGAGTCGGCTTGGCGATCGAGTTGGTTTGAAGATTAGTCAGTTGTCAGTTGTCAGTTGACAGTTGTCAGTTGTCAGTTGGCAGTTGTCAGTTGACAGTTGTCCGTTGTCAGTTGTCAGTTGACAGTTGTCAGTTGTCAGTTGACAGTTGTCAGTTGACAGTTGTCAGTTGTCGGGAATTCTTGAGCTATGATTAATAACTAATGACTAACGACTAATGACTAATGACCAATGACCAATGACTAATGACTAATGACTAATGACTAATAACTAATGACTGATGACTAATAATCAACCCGAATGGCAGCGATTGCAAAAAGCTCTTTCAGTAGAAGCCGATCGCGGATTTAACGACATCCAAGGCAGTCAATACCGCTTCAGCGAGTTTCTGGGCCTCAGTTTGAGACAGTTGGCAGGTTCTGTGGCAGCTTCTGCGCGCGATCGAGCTAGACAACTAGCCGCTGAATTTGACATCTACCCTCAGAAGGATCTCGAACAGCGCCAACATTCGATCGCCATTACGGTCAGTTTTCTGAGGCAAATGGAGCAAGTTTGGGAACAAGAAACTCGCCACCAGCAAGAACAAGTAGCACAAGTCAGACCCGCAAACGCTAACGCTTCTGAACCAACCGCCCCTGCAGTTTCCGTTCCCCGAACTGCACCCCTGAGTACAGCACCCCCACCGCCCAGCCTGACTCTCGACCAACAGTTAACCCGCGTCACCGGCATCGGCCCCGCCAACGGCAACCGCTTGGCAAAACTGGGTTTATACACTGTATATGACTTGCTTTACTACTATCCCCGCAACCACATCGACTATGCAAAGCAAGTACAAATTCGCGAACTCGTAGCTGGGGAAACTGTCACTTTAATCGCCGAAGTAAAGCGCTGCAATTGCTTTTCTAGTCCGAAGAATAAGAAGTTAACCATATTAGAAGTAATTTTAAAAGACCGCACCGGAGAGATAAAAATTAGTCGTTTTTTTGCAGGCCCTCGCTACAGCAATCGCGGTTGGCAAGAATTCAAAAAGCGCGAGTATTGTACAGGTGCGGTGCTGGCAGCTTCCGGGTTGGTGAAGCAGGGTAAATATGGAATTACTTTAGAAAATCCTGAGTTAGAAGTATTAGACGACTCCGGCGGTGCGATCGAATCAATGAAAGTCGGTCGCCTGATACCAGTTTATCCGCTGACGGAAGGGGTGGATGCTGGTTCGGTGAGGCGATCGATTTTGGCTGCAATGCCGGCGGCGAAAATGTTGCCAGAATCCCTACCAGAGGATTTGCGCGAGCGTTACGGTTTAATGGGTTTAGCCGATGCAGTGACTAATATTCACTTTCCGCTCGATCGAGATTGTTTGGCCGCCGCCCGCCGCCGCTTAGTTTTTGACGAATTTTTCTACCTGCAATTAGGACTTTTAAAGCGCCGCCAAACCCAAAGGAAAGCTCAAGCTAGTGCAGTCATCATTCCTAGTGGCAAATTGATAGAACATTTTTATGAAATCTTGCCTTTTGCCTTGACTAATGCTCAGGAAAGAGTAATCAATGACATCCTCAACGATTTAGCTTCGTCGCAACCGATGAACAGATTAGTGCAAGGCGATGTCGGTGCTGGAAAAACCGTAGTAGCTGTGGTGGCAATGCTAGCAGCAATTCAATCCGGCTATCAAGCCGCTTTAATGGCGCCGACAGAAGTTTTAGCAGAACAGCACTACCGCAAATTGGTAGGTTGGTTTAACTTGATGCACTTGTCTGTCGAACTGTTAACTGGTTCGACAAAAGTAGCAAAGCGCAGAGAAATTCACAACCAGTTAGAAACCGGAGAATTGCCTGTTTTAGTGGGAACTCACGCGCTGATTCAAGATACAGTTAATTTCCATAAATTGGGTTTGGCGGTAATTGACGAACAGCACAGATTCGGTGTGCAGCAGCGCGCTAAATTGCAGCAAAAAGGCGAAGCTCCCCACGTTTTGACGATGACGGCAACTCCCATTCCCCGGACGCTGGCGCTGACTCTACACGGGGATTTAGATGTGAGTCAAATTGATGAACTCCCCCCCGGCAGGCAGGCGATTCAAACAACTGTACTGTCTGCCAAAGAACGCATTCAAGCTTACGATTTGATTCGGCGGGAAGTGGCGAGCGGGCGTCAAGTTTATGTGGTGCTACCGCTGGTGGAGGAGTCGGAAAAGTTGGACGTGCGATCGGCAATTGAGGAAAAAGAGAAACTTGAAAAAAGTGTATTTCCTGAGTTTAAGGTGGGTTTGCTCCACGGCAGGATGAGCAGTGCCGACAAAGATGAAGCAATTTCTAAGTTTCGGGACAAAGAAACTGATATTTTAGTATCTACTACTGTCGTAGAAGTGGGAGTAGACGTGCCGAATGCCACGGTAATGCTGATTGAAAATTCTGAGCGTTTTGGACTGTCGCAACTGCACCAGTTGCGGGGTAGAGTCGGTCGGGGCAGCAACCGTTCTTATTGTTTGTTAATGCCCGGTTCCAAAACAGCGGAAGCTATGCAGAGAATGAAGGTTTTAGAACAATCTCAAGATGGCTTTTTTATTGCGGAAATGGACATGAGATTGCGCGGGCCGGGTCAGGTTTTGGGAACTCGGCAGTCGGGTTTGCCGGATTTTGCTTTGGCGAGTTTGGTGGAGGATCAGGAGGTTTTGGAGTTGGCGAGGGCGGCGGCTCAAATGGTAATTGAGAATGATGAAAGTTTGAATCAGTGGCCGGTGGTGCGGGATGAATTGGAGCGGAGATATCAGCGGATGATGAGTGGGTCGATTTTGACTTAGATCGTTTTGGACGCAGCAACGCAGTTTTTAATAATATTTTGTAGGGGTCGGTTAAGCAAAGATATATCAAAGCCGGCAGTTTATTGCTGCACTCACGCGCCATCTCCCCGTAGGCTGATTTATTTGCACCTACCTATTTAATGTCAGAAACCGGGTTTCTTGCCACAAAGTCACGTAAAATCTTAGGTTTTTTGTCAGGAAAACCCGCTTTATACCGTTTTGCTGAGAATGGTGCAAAATATCAAGTTGAGCGAAGCGTCAAAAACACGAATTTGTTGGGTACGAGTGCCTCAACCCAACCTCCTTTCTGAACCCAACCTAACTTTCACAGAAAATTTTTCCCTTGGTCTAGGGTATTTTTATGAATTGTAAGGATTCCCGTACTGATTAAACCAAAAATCCTTCGCAGGAATGACGGGGAAGTGTCAAAATTAAGATAGTTCTGCCAGAAACAGGGGAAAGGAAATCTAGCCTGTACTGGCGCCTAAGGCAACATTGATTCCTCGCTGGTTACGCTTGCAGGTGGTCGCCGACGGTTCGTCGCATTTAATCTCAACAGTAATTATGAAAGATCTCACTCGTTATCGAAATATCGGCATCTTCGCCCACGTAGATGCTGGCAAGACCACCACAACAGAAAGAATCCTGAAACTGACAGGCAAAATCCACAAAATAGGTGAAGTTCACGAAGGCGCGGCGACTACTGACTTCATGGAACAGGAGCAAGAGCGCGGGATTACGATTCAGTCCGCTGCTACCACCTGCTTCTGGAACGAGCATCAGCTCAACATCATCGATACTCCCGGACACGTCGATTTTACGATCGAGGTTTACCGTTCTTTGAAGGTTCTCGATGGTGGCATTGGTGTGTTCTGCGGTTCGGGTGGAGTTGAACCGCAATCTGAAACCAACTGGCGCTACGCTAACGATTCCAAAGTCGCTCGCGTCATCTACATCAATAAGCTCGATCGCACGGGTGCAGATTTTTACCGCGTTGTCCAGCAAGTCGATAAAATCCTTGGCGCTAAACCGATGGTAATGGTATTGCCGATCGGCATAGAAGAAAAGTTTTGCGGCGTAGTCGATTTGCTGACCCGCAAAGCCTGGATCTGGGATGATTCCGGCGATCCGATGAACTATACAATTAAAGATGTCCCGGCTGATATGGTCGATGATGTCGAAACTTGGCGCGAAAAGTTGATCGAACTGGCCGTCGAGCAAGACGACACTGTGATGGAACAGTATCTCGAAGGCAACGAGCCGAGCCTCGACGACCTCAAGCGCTGCATTCGCAAAGGTACTCGCGATCGGGCATTTTTCCCCACCTACTGCGGCTCATCGTTTAAAAACAAAGGCGTACAGTTGGTTCTCGATGCCGTAGTTGACTACCTGCCAAACCCGATGGAAGTCACACCGCAGCCAGAAGTCGATCTCGAAGGTGAGGAAACCGGCGAATTTGCGATCGTCGATCCCAACAGGCCATTGCGGGCACTCGCGTTTAAGATCATGGACGATCGCTACGGTGCTCTAACCTTCACCCGCCTGTACTCCGGTAAGTTGTCCAAGGGCGACACCGTACTCAACACCGCCACAGGCAAAACCGAGCGCATCAGCCGTTTGGTGGAGATGCACGCCAACTCTCGCGAAGAAATTGAATCCGCGCAAGCAGGGGACATTGTGGCGATCGTCGGCATGAAAAACGTCCGCACCGGACACACCATCTGCGACCCCAAAAATCCCGCAACCCTAGAGCCGATGGTATTCCCCGATCCCGTTATTTCGATTTCGGTCAAACCGAAACAAAAAGGCGGCGAAGAAAAAATGGGAGCAGCCCTCACCAAGATGGTGCAAGAAGACCCATCCTTCCACATGGTGACGGATCAAGAAAGCGGCGAAACCATTCTCAAGGGGATGGGCGAGTTACACCTCGACATCAAAGTAGACATTCTCAAGCGCACCCACGGCATCGAAGTAGAAGTCGGCGAACCGCAGGTAGCCTACCGCGAGTCGATTACCAAGCGCCTCGAAGACGAATACACCCACAAAAAGCAATCAGGTGGTTCAGGTCAATTTGCCAAAATCGGCTATGTGATCGAGCCTGGTGAGCCTGGAACTGGCTTCCAGTTTGAGTCAAAAGTGACCGGTGGTAGCGTGCCGAGAGAATATTGGCCAGCGGTCGAAAAAGGCTTTGAAAGCTGCATCGACAAAGGCGTCTTGGCCGGATTCCCCTGCTTGGACTTGAAATTCACGCTTCTAGAAGGCGGTTTCCACCCCGTTGACTCGTCAGCAATGGCCTTTGAAATTGCTGCCAAAGCTGCCTATCGGCAGTCTCTGCCTAAAGCCGGGCCTCAGTTGCTTGAACCAATTATGAATGTCGATGTATTCACTCCAGATGATTACATGGGCGACGTGATCGGCGACCTCAACCGCCGCCGGGGGATGATGAAATCTCAGGAGACAAGCCAGACAGGAGCACGGATCAAGGCAGATGTGCCGTTGAGCGAAATGTTTGGTTACATTAGCGATTTGCGTACTATGACCTCTGGGCGCGGACAGTTCTCAATGTCCTTCTCGCACTATGCTCCTTGTCCGAATAACATCGCTGAAGAAGTGATTAAGGCGGCAAAAGAGCGTCAAGCCGCGAAGTAGTAGTGCTTTTGACTCCCGGTAGGTGCTATCTGGAGTCAAACAGAACAATTCAATCCCCGACAACTTCTACGAAGTCGGGGATTTAATCTAGATAATAAGTACAGTGAGGTTCGACAAAAAAATATGATTGAGTCGATCGCAACACTTTCACTAACAGACTTCCTCGCTCAACCGGATATTGAATCCTCGCCTGCATGGGAATTTATTCTGGGACGAGCAGTTCAAAAAACTATGCCAACCCTTTTTCATTCGCGACTGCAACACAACTTGGTTAACTATATCAACGATCGGACTGATCGGTTTGAAGCGATACCAGAGTTGCGTTGCTTGGTACTTCCCTACTCGCCAGTACCAGATATAGCGATTGTAGCAGGCGATCGGCTTACCGATGAAGACGGACCACTTAACGGCGCACCGGATTGGTTAATTGAAATTCGATCGCCGGATCAAAGCACTTTAAAATTGCAGAATAAGATCCTCCACTGCCTCATTAACGGCACGCAATTAGCATGGCTAATCGATCTCTCTCACCAACAAGTTTGGGTATGGCAGGGTGAGGAGCTACCTATAATCTGTTCGGGTGCAGATATTTTACCAGTTTTAGGTATTCTCCCGGAACTTACGGTTGATGCTGTGATGGCTATGATTCGCCGACAGTAGGCATTTTATTAGAAAACTGGGTTTAAAACCCCGTTGATAGTAATTAGGGTTTGCTGAATATACCGCATATTGCGTGGTCTGGGTTTGCGATCGGCTTATTCAGGAAGCCCCACATATTAGATAGTAGAACCACGAGCAGACTTCAACAACATCTGGATTTCTTCAAGACTAAATGGTGGTGAACGACGATGAATCATAGCGTGACAATTTGGGCAAACAGGACGCAAATCTTTTATAGGATCAATTTCATACTCTTCTGCAATTTCTGAAAGGGGTTTTAGATGATGAACATGAATGAAACCTTTTCCTGGTTGTCCAAAAGTTTTGCCAAAATCGAAATCACAAATATAGCAACTTGAACCGTAATAATCAATACATTTTTGCCGAGCTTTAGGCTCTCGTTCATAGGCGTTGACTGAAACTTGCCGTACTGCCCCTTCACGAAATGTTTGTACTGCATCTACTTCATCAGGAAAGAATCTAGTAGTAGTTACAGATTCCTGAACCTGAAGCGGATTTTGCCAATCCAACAAACATTTTAGGTATTTTTCAAAAAGCGGATTTTGCCAATCCCTCAAACATTTTAGATATTCTTCAAAACGGTCTTCCTCACCAAGATACACATTCATTGCAGCACGAAAGATAGCAAAGAGTTCGACAAAGTTATCAATCACTGGCTGAGCTGCATCTAGGTCTTTAATAGGAAGAACTAGGGATGGACTCCGAATAAAGGTAGTTTTCCAATCTCGTTCAGGAGCAAATTGCAGTTTGTTAATGAACTCCTCACAATCTAACTTTCCATCTTCTTTCGGTGCAATAGTATCAGAGGAAATATAATATTCACCCTGATTCAAAATCCTAGTAACATCTTCCACATGGTTCTTCAGGACTTGGACAATCGGATTGCCTTCTAGCCCTCTTAATCCAAAAAACTGCACATACAAACTATCAGAAGTACACGCGAACCTCTGTTGGAAATACCAACTTTTTCCTTTTATAGCCAAGCCAGCGGTTGCTATTTCGACGGGCTTGGTTTTCTTGGCTCCAGATCGATGGGCTGGTGTAGTCGTTATTCGGCAATGTGAGAGTACATCTGTGCCATAAACTTGGTGAATTAGGTCACAAGCTTGTTCAATGAGAACCTGAAGCTTAGGGACAAGTAATTCTTGTAGCTTATCAGCCCGCTCTCGATCGTCCTCGACTGAGAACAGATATTGTTCAGCAGACCCTATCAGTGGCAAGTCAACGATTTGTGACAATCCGGTCTCCTCAACTGAATTCATATCTGCTCTCCGACATGACAAGTCCAACGAAAACTAATCGATATTTTAGCTTTTTTTCGACATATCCTGAAATAGGTCATGCTTACCCGGCTCCTAAAACTTGTGCTGTGGTGAGTTTCAGCCTTGTAGGGTGCGTCAGTTAGAATAGTTACAGGACTTGGGAAAGGCTTATGGACTAACGCACCCTACTATCGTCTTTTAAATGCCGAACAGCTTATGACTCAAATAAATCCCGATCGCACTACTGGTACAATTGCGATCGACGTTTGCGCTCAATCAAACGGGCAGTATCTTTGTCAGATTTCGTCATCTCTGAGCGATCGCCCTGATGATACCATGAATTTTTACGGACAAACAAAAGAACACGCGATCGCGATCGGCTTAGAATATTTAGCCTCTCGCTACCGCCAGCAAGCCGAAGACTCTCAAAAT
This sequence comes from Microcoleus sp. B9-D4, assembly GCF_036705105.1. Taxonomy (NCBI): domain Bacteria; kingdom Bacillati; phylum Cyanobacteriota; class Cyanophyceae; order Oscillatoriales; family Microcoleaceae; genus Microcoleus; species Microcoleus sp. B9-D4. The sequence continues at coordinate 7,885 of NZ_JAUBTS010000036.1, read as the reverse complement.
ATAGATTGGGATGCGGTGGAAATTTCGGATTCGGGAGAGCCGATTGAAAAGCGTTATCACGTAATTTTGCACTACGAACGAATTGCTAAAGATGAATCTAAGTTTGAGGCCATGCACAATACAATGATGGGAAATACAGTAGTTGAAAATGCCAAAATTTCAATAATTGAGATCGATCCCGATATCGAAATCGAGGCCAGAGGGCTATCAAAATATTGAGCCATCGGGACTTAGGTGCAGATGGGCATCTTACCCTACGCATCAACGATCGAAACGTGAGTTTGAGGCGGCGATCGACTAGAAGCGATCGCATAATTTAACATCCCCAAAATTTCTTTTCTATTACTCCCCCGCAGAATCTGCCCTAAATTTCTCCACAACTCGATTCAACTCAACTGAATGAGAAGCTTTAAATAAAATACGATCGCCCGGTGTAACAAACTCCATTAAATGCCTTGCTAAATCTTCGCGGGAATTCTCCCTCCCAATATCTTCTACCTCCACAAAAGGCAAACCCGCCGCACCCGCAGCCATCGCCGCCGCTTCCTCAAAATCAGCAAAAACAAACAAAGCATCGAGATTCAACTCTCGCGCCGCCCTTCCCACTTGTCGGTGAAATTCGATCGCCCTATCGCCCAATTCCTTCATCGTTCCCAACACTGCAATTCGGCGCTTTCCAGGAGTATCTGCTAACAATCTCAGGGCCGCCAACATCGACTCCAAACCAGCATTGTAAGTCTCATCCAGAATCACAATATCCTGCGGCAAATCGTAGCGACGCGCCCGTCCATCCGGTAACTGCACAGACAAACCTTGCTTTAAAACTTCCCAATCAATACCTAACACTTTCCCTACCGCCAAAGCCCCCAAATAATTTAGAGCATTGTGTCGTCCCGGCAGCGGCAGTGGCAATTCCATACCATCTAGAAGTATTGTATCATGATTGAGCAATTGTCCGCACAAATCCCCGCCTTCTAAACCATAAGTTAAAGTTTTTCCCTGCCAAACTTTGGCCGCAGTTGCGATTAATCTGTCACCATCGTGATTAAGAATAGCAACGCTATCAGCAGGCATTTCGGCTAAAAGTTCGCACTTAGCTTGGGCGATCGCCTCTTCCGAACCCAATCGCCCGATATGCGCCGTTCCTACATTAGTAATTACCGCCACAGTCGGACGCGCAATTTGCGACAGTAGCGCAATTTCGCCACTGGCGCGCATACCCATTTCAATCACAGCATAATTGTGTGCGGGTGAAAGCTCCAACAGAGTTTTTGGTACTCCAATTTCATTGTTGTAGTTATATTGAGTTTTAAGAACATTTCCCCTCGTTGACAAAACCGCCGCAATTAACTCTTTAACAGTAGTTTTACCTACAGAACCAGTAACAGCAACTATAGGTATACTGAATTGGTCGCGCCACCAACGGGCGATCGACTGATAAGCTTGTAAAGTATCGTCAACGCGCAACAGCGGAAAATTCGGCAATTCCTCTTGCCAATCTCGATCAACAATTGCCGCAATCGCCCCCAAATCGTGGGCTTTTGCCACAAATTGATGGCCGTCAAAATTGTCTCCCCGCAGCGCCAAAAATACTTCGCCCCCCTCAAGAGTGCGCGTATCTGTGGCAATACCTGTCCCTACAACTGTCAAAACGCCCTCAGACACAGCAGGCAAAGGTACAGTTAAAATTTCAGCAAGTTGGGCGATACTTACGCGACAAACCATAACCAGCACTCACATTTCAAATAATTATTTTCACAGCTAATTCTACCTTGCCCCACCTCAAATTTAACTAACAGCGGGCGGCGAATCAGGATTGACCTTGATTATCCTCATACTAAATCGTCTGCCTACCAAGAAATTATCCCGTACCCACCCACAATCTTTACCAATACTTTACAAAGTCGATGGTATTTAAGGCCTTGCTAATTACCAACAATTCATGTCATGCTGGTGTTGATAAATAGTTTAACTAAGCAAAAAATATCGATCTGCTTAAGCTGCTGACAGCTTCTATCCATAAGCCTCATCCGGCGAGAAGCTCGGTTGACTCAATTATTGCGATTCATTGGCTAATTCATCAAGATAATAGCGCTGAAAGCTCCTGCCCCAGCCTCGGAGGGTTAATCCACAGTGAACGACTACAACAGACAAAGCCACGAAGAAGAACAGCTACTTTACAAGCACTGGCTGGAGTTGGTACAGCGAGAGCAGCCGGCCGAACTCATCAGCCGCTTTCGCACTTTGTTTATCCAGGGTACCGGATATCCCGATCGCTCCGTCGCCGAAGCACTCGAAAAAATAGCAGCCTCAGAACACGCCCAACAAGAGTTCAAATACATTCTCAACCGCTGCTGCCACATCCTGATCAACCGCTGGCAAACCTACCCCAGCAAGCAAGCAGCCATCCCTGAATTGATCGCTCTGTTTGAAGAAGCGCCCAAAATATTATTTGGATACAATCGATCGCGCGGGCGAGGCTCCATCCCCCAATTAGTAAATCAATTTACCGAAAGTGAACAGTACCTCACCCTCCAACGCTTAGCCAAAGTCATAACTCACAGCAATGAAGATAGCAGCAACAGCAAAACCCCTGCTACCCTTGCCCTCGGAACCTTAATTCCCCGCTACCCTTACCTCTACAAACACTGCCTCCTCAGCGACGATAGCACCTACGAACAGCAAAAAATCATTAAAAAAATCCAAGCTCAAAAGCAGCAGCAATTTGAGATCAACCTCTCACAATATGTCGCTCACCAAGTGAGAAAATCCCAAATAGCGCGTCGGGAAACCTCCCTTTCCTTCGGCAGAAATATACAAGTTATAAAAAATCCGACCTTGTTGACCGACCCGGAATTATTCTTTGCCCTCAAGCAATTTGTCGGAAAAGTAGAAGGAGCCGATACCTACAGAGAGCTAGCGGGCCGTTTCACGGCGAACGCCAGCACACATCAGTCCTACCGCTCCTTTAAAGACGACTTATACGAATACCTGATTTCTTCTGTCACCGACGATCGCTACGGCAAACGTCAATTTAACGAAAAATTGTATAAGCAACTACAAAATACCCTGCCCCACAGCGACGATCAGAAGTTTAATGAATTTTTAATGATCAGAACTTGCAGCCAGTTATTGAACTTTTTAGTAGTAGAGAGTCCTGTGCGGCCCAACCACTTTGTCTTCATTGACCTAATCTCAAACCTCGGGCCGACCCAAACCACAGGTTTGCTGCTGAAAATCGTACTAATTTGCGGCAAAGTCAAGCCCTACCTAGAAAAGCGGCTGGCAATTTTGTTCGGTCACTACGAATGCAGTACCCGAGAAGGCGTAGTGTGGTTAGTCAAAGCCCTGGAAAACGTAAACCTAGCTTTGAGTACCAACTTTGGCAAGGTGGATGTATCTTTCCTGCGGTGAGAGGGCGCGGCATAACTTTCTCTGCTTCCACACACAGCAGGCAAAACATCACGCCGATCAACCAGGTTTCTGAATACCCTAAAAGTTTTACCTTTAATTAGAACGACTTAATTAACTCCTGAAACCTACTCAAAAGACATTATTCTATGTTAAAGTACCAAGTGTGAATCAGATTCAGTTGCAGGCTTTGTTCATTGCTACAGAATTGTCTAAAAACTTGCCCTTCTGTATCGGCAGGGGACTCTCCGAAACTGAAATCTTCGCACTGTCTAAATTTTGGAGTTATTCCTCATGTCGATATACGTCGGTAACTTATCCTACCAAGTTACCCAAGAAGACATCACCACCGTCTTCGCCGAATACGGAACCGTTAAGCGAGTACATCTACCTACCGACAGAGAAACCAGTCGCCCCCGCGGCTTCGGTTTTGTAGAAATGTCCACAGATGCAGAAGAAGATGCAGCCATTAGCGCTCTCGACGGAGCAGAGTGGATGGGTCGCGACCTCAAAGTTAACAAAGCTAAACCCCGCGAAGATGAAGGCCGGGGTGGTGGCAACCGGGGCGGCGGTGGCCCTGGAAAATTTGCTCGCGGAGGGGGCGGCGGCGGAGGACGTTATTAATTTCCTCTGATAAAGATTTGAGATTGAAGAGTTGAAATTGGCGCGAGAGCTCACCTAGCTCCGAACCACTTCCGGCCTTTCCGAAAAACCTATGCTCTTCAAGTTTCCATATCTACCGCATTAAATATACCAAAAAGCCAAGGGCCTAACCCTTGGCTTTTTGGTATGTATGAGGGTTGACGGTATGAGTCTGAAACCGGCTGGGCGAATCCGTTGCAGTACCGTCAGGTTCTAATCGTCAGGTTCAATGGTGCTGCTCAATCCGTGATTATTGAGCGTTTCAGCGTAAAACTCAGCGTGTTCGAGAGCGCAAACAATCACCAATCCCATCCCGTTAGTATGGGCTTCCATCATCACATTTACCGCCTGTGGCTGAGTCAGACTCGGTACCGTCGCCATCAAAGTCTGCACCACGTACTCCATAGGATTGAAATCATCATTGTGCAGCAGAACGCGGTAGCGCGGTGCAAGCTTGCGGACTGTGGAAGGCTTTTGAATAATTTCGACAGACACTAATCTATACCTCCTGACTTGTAAAATGTTAAAATTTGTCAACAATCTTGAGCCGGATTCCTCCGCTGTGCAAGACTATCTCACTTTCAGCTATTTTATTGAAATCTGAAAATTCAGACAAGGCAGCCCCTTGGTCGATCGCGAGCTGTGAACCCAACACCAAAGCCACAGGGGCTGCCCTGGGCCCTGGGCAACCATCTTCCTAGCGCCATAATATTAGAAAGGCGCGATCGGTTAAAAATAACAAACTACTACCTGTTGAGTCTCCAGAACTGACGGAACCTTATATGAAACGCAAACCTAAATCCTACAACGACAGATTCAGCGGCGACCCATCCCGAGGAGATGAAGACTCCGACTACCCAGGCTCCTTTGGCGGACAGTCGCGGCGTCAACCTCAGTCCGGCAAACCCTCTTTCCTCAATTCCGCCACCCTAGGGATTTTAACAGCCGTCTTTATTCTGGGAATTGGGATTGGCATTGCCTTTAGCTCCACAGCTACAATTAGCCCAGAGAACGTAGCTTCCCGCGAATTTATTGATCGCAGCGCCCCGAACCCAGAACTTTGCGTGCAGTTTGGAGCAAGCGCGATGGTGACAGATATGCGGCTCTACGTCACCCTCAACCCTTTCAACGTCTACATCTCGCAGCCGAGTATGCGCCCCGGATGCGTTTTGCGAACCAATAACTGGGCAATTCTTGAACAAAGAAAACTCATCAGCCAAGACCAAGTGCGGGATTGCAAAAATCGCATGAACACCTTTGGCTTCACCGGCCCCTTGGAAGCTCAACCCGAAATTAACTGTATCTACCAAAATGACGGCGCTAAAAACCTGTTCCTCAACCAACCGGGTTCGATAGCTCCAACCACTGAAGGTCAAAATTTCTAAATCGCCGATATAGCGGTTTTCAGTTGAGTCAATTACAGATAGGGGGTAGGACTTAGGCTTTGCCTAAGTCCTTACTTTATTTCATACAATCGAAAACTGCTCTCAGAAAATATTGCACAAAGAGGTTCCAGGGAAGAAAAAAGTCTTCCTCCCTCCTTCTTCCCTCTTCCTCCCTCTGCCTTCTTCCCTCGAACCTCTTCCTTCTTCCTTCTTCCTCCCTCCTTCTTCCCTCTTCCTCCCTCCTTCTTCCTTCTTCCTCCCTCCTTCTTCCTTCTTCCTTCTTCCTTCTTCCTTCTTCCTTCTTCCCTCTTCCTTCTTCCTTCTTCCCTCTTCCTTCTTCCTTCTGCCTTCAAAAACCGAACTGCGGGAAATCTTCAGTTAACTGAACTTGCAAAATTTGACCGGGTTGAATCGTAGCAGGTTGAGGAGCAGCCACGTAAGTTGTAGCAACACCACCGGCTGCTCCCGCCAACAAACCGACACCGGAAAAGCCGCTCAGCAAGAACAAAGCTAAGCCACCAATACCAGTATTTCGCAACAAACTGCGATCTGTCGGCTGTTGCCGACGGCCTCCCACCGGTTCTGAGCGAGCCAACAGAGGAATATTGCGGCCGTTGAGACTAATAGCTTCGACCACAAATCGACTGCCGAGGTTCGTTGTTTCAAAGCGACCGATGACCGGCGTATTAGCAGGTACGATCGTATTGCCGCGACTGTCGAAAATTCCCCCTTGCAGCAACAGCACTTCCTCTTGGCTGGGCTTCGCTTGCAGCCGCAAAGCTTGAGTACCCGGGTATAGCAAACGGAGCTCCGTGCCCGCCGGCAACAAGACATTCGCCCCAGCCTCCGCCTGCAAAGGAGCATTCGATCGTCCGCGAGGAAGCGGTTCACCAAAAGTAAGCGTCCGCTGTTGGGGCGCTGCTGCCGCCGTTATTTGAGGCTCTAGGCGGGGTAGAGCCGCAGCTTGTACCCCACGGCGTTCGTCAAGGCTAACATTGACTAAAGGCACTCTTAGCGGCCGGATTTGGTCATTTGGAGTTGGCGGCTGCGAAGAATTTGTAGCGGGATTCAGGGAAGTAGGAGGCTCAGCTCGATCGACCTCTGGGACAGCATTTGACCTGGAATCAGTCGGCGGCTGGTTTTGCGGTACTTGTATGGCAGGCTGGGGTTGAGTTTCGGGAGTTTCCATAATTCGAGTCGGTTCCAGCGAAGGACGCAACACCCAGCGATTTTCTACCCCGCTTCTTTGGAATTGAACTTGCCCTGCCCTGAAACCGAATCCTGGAGCCAAATTGACCAGAATTCTCGCCCTTCCCGGTTGAAGTTGACTCACCCCCACAGAACGCACTCTACCTTGTGGGTATAGCTGAGTTGCATCTACTCCGATCTCAGTATTGGGCAAATCCACAGCAATCTGAGAGGGGTTGAGTAGAGAATATCTGGGGGTTGTGCCCTCTGGGAGAGTAATTTCTAGCTGATTTGTCGCGGGATCGAATTTCCAACTTGTGACTGTAGAAGCATTTGCTGGTTGCTGTGCTGCCGGCACTGCAGCAACTGCGGCGACGACTGCTAGACTCAGACTCAGTGACTCGATCGCAAACAATCCGGGTGCTAGAGAATTAACAGTCAATTTTTGTAAGTCTGCCCAAAATTTTCGTGGTAATTTTTTGTATGGCATGGCTGCTGGGTGAAATTTTTGATCTGAAATGATTATGGATGGGAAAATTTTGCCTTCGGATGACGCTGAAAGTTTAGCATTATTGCGATATGAAAACTTTAACTAAATGGAAATTATTGCGCTCGCGCTTCGTTCTTAACAACAAGTGGTGTCAGGTTAGACAAGATGAAATAGAATTGCCAAGCGGACAAATTATAGACGACTTTTTTGTTAATGTTCGACCCAATATCGCCCTCGTATTTGCCACGACAGAGCAGCAAGAAATTGTATTAGTGCGCCAATACAGGCACGGAGTAGGCGAAATTTTGCTGGAACTACCTGCTGGATCTTTCAACCCTGCTGAAGAAAGCGGGAAATCGGCAGCCGCCAGAGAACTTGCCGAAGAAACGGGATATGTTGCTGAAGAAATTTTGGAACTAACAACCTTATATGATAACCCCGTAAAAGATACCAATTCTATCTACCTATATTTTGCTAAAAATGTCAAGCTTTCCAGCAAAATCCAATTAGATATTACAGAAGATATTGAAGTAGTTTTACTCCCCATTGATGAAGTTTTGTTGAAAATAAAAAACCGAGAAATTTGTGTAGCAGGAAGCATCGTAGCTATTTTTTTAGGATTAGAATTTTTGAATAAACAGCGGTAAGGTGCTGTGTGAATGGAACCCTACACGCTGTTTTTGGTGAAACCTGTCTTAACGAGCCAGAGTCAGAAAATCCAGAGAAGTAATAGTATTATCAGCCCCAAAAAGCTGAGCCAAAACCTCCC